>JANMSL010000632.1:0-2718 GCA_031389245.1 Lysobacterales bacterium
AATATTGAATGGTTCAATTCGCTGGGTGAGTCGGTTGCGATTGCGACCGGTTTCATTTTTATTGTTTGCGTGCTGGCGTTCCGGCGAGGCATCGTCGGTGAGATTGCCGCGTTCGTCACTCGACCGAAAGCGCCGTAGCGAAACAGCCTCAACTACCGGATTGGCGACCCGCCGATACTGTAACGAAGAACGGCCTGCTATACCATAGCGGGCCGTTTTTTTTGTGCGCCCAGCATGGGCGCAATCTCGGAGGTGCAAGTCCTCCCGTAAGCTGACCACAGCGAACGAAGTGAAGCGCAACTGCGAAAGGGTGACCGATTGTGGGAAGGAAGCGTGGATCGAAACCGCGAGCCGATGGACAAGAACCGAATAGAAGGCGTTGCCGATCAGGGCGAGCGGGCACGCGAAGCTCTTGTGGTCAAGGATCAGGCTGCGTAAATCCGGCGGTTGTGCGGGGAAGGATTGCGTCCTTACCTGGGGAGATCTCGCCTTGTGTCTGAAGGGGCGACGGCGCAAGCCGGAGCGAGAAGTCAGCAGAGGCCGTAGTAGCCGCAATGTGGGCAAAGGGCCAAACGAGAAGGAGCGTTACACCACCATGTCGATGGAGAGAGCACTGCATCAGATGCCCGCGTCAGCGGGGCGGGCCACGGTAAGGGACGGTGAAGCCGTCTCCAAAGTGGTCAGCGATGAAGCTTGCTCCACGCGGCATGAAATGGAGAGCGCAGGGCAAGCCTTGCTTGAGCAAGCGCTTGCGAGAGAGAACATGCAACGCGCGTGGAAACGTGTGAAGGCGAACAAAGGTGCAGCAGGTGTGGATGGCATGGACATAGCCCAGACCGGCCGCTATCTGACGAACGCGTGGCAAACATCAGAGATCAATTGATGGCAGGCACGTACCGGCCCAGTCCGGTACGTCGCGTCGGCATCCCCAAGCCAGATGGCAGCGAACGTGAGTTGGGCATACCGACCGTGGTGGACAGGCTAATCCAGCAAGCCCTTCTACAGGTGTTGCAACCGTTGATCGATCCCACATTTAGTAAACATAGTCATGGCTTTCGTCCCGGTCGTCGTGCGCGTGACGCGGTGCTTGCAGCACAGCAGCATGTGCAAGACGGCTTTCGGGTCGTGGTCGATGTCGATCTGGAGAAATTCTTTGATCGGGTCAATCACGATGTGCTCATGAGTCGTCTTGGGCGACGGATTGACGACGCCGGAGTGATCCGGCTGATTCGTTCGTACCTCAATGCCGGCATCATGAACCACGGGGTAGTGGCCCGGCGAGAGCAAGGCACGCCGCAAGGCGGGCCGCTATCGCCGCTACTGGCCAATGTGTTGCTCGACGAGGTGGATCGAGAACTTGAATGTCGGGGTCATCGTTTCGTTCGCTATGCCGACGACTGCAATGTATATGTGCGCAGTCGAAAGGCAGGGGAACGGGTGATGGCGCTGCTCAAGCGACTTTATGACAAGCTGCACTTGAAGATCAATGAGTCAAAGAGTGCAGTGGCAAGCGCATTTGGCCGCAAATTTCTGGGTTATAGCCTGTGGGCAGCCCCGAAAGGCGAGGTCAAGCGAGCGGTGTCGGTAAAGGCGCGGGAGACGTTTAAGCAGCGGATACGGCAATTGACCCGCCGCTCTGGCGGGCGCAGCATGACCGAGTTGGTCGAACCGCTGCGCCGTTATATGTTGGGATGGAAAGCGTATTTCGGGTTGGCGCAAACACCAAGAGTCTGGCGTACGCTGGACGAGTGGCTGCGTCACCGGTTGCGCGCAATCCAGCTCAAGCAATGGCGACGCGGGACGACGATCTACCGGGAACTGCTGGCGCTCGGGGCGTCGGCGAAGGTGGCGCGACTGGTGGCGGCGAACAGCCGCCGTTGGTGGCTCAACAGCCGCTTGGCACTGAACAGTGTGTTGACGATTGCCTACTTTGATCGACTTGGCGTGCCTCGACTCTCATGACCTCAACTTCTCGAACCGCCCGGTGCGGACCCGCATGCCGGGTGGTGTGGGAGGGGACCGATCAGTTAGACTGGTCGCCCCTATCCCGATTGGCCGGGGTTACGGTACAATGCGCGCCATGAAAAGCATCGTGATCCTGATTTCCGGCCGTGGCAGCAACATGGAAGCGATTGTCCGCGCAGCACAGACAGAGCGCTGGCCGGCTAGAATCGCTGCCGTGATCAGCAACAAGCCGCATGCAGCGGGCCTGGCGTTCGCTGCAATGAACGGTATACCTGCCCTCACGGTATCGAACAAGAATTACCCATGTCGTGAGGCGTTCGACGCCGCGCTGCAAACCGAAATCGATCGTTTTGCCCCCGACCTGGTAGTGCTGGCCGGATTCATGCGCATCCTGACTGCGCCGTTTGTGCAACACTATGCGGGCCGCATGCTGAACATCCATCCCTCGCTGTTGCCTGACTTCCCCGGACTGGCAACCCATCGCCAGGCGCTTGATGCAGGTGTGACCGAGCATGGGGCGACCGTACATTTCGTCAGCGCCGACCTGGACCACGGGCCAGTTGTGACGCAGGCGCGCGTGCAGGTCCTGCCGTACGACACGGAAGATACGTTGTCGGCGCGCGTGCTGGTGCAGGAACACATCATTTATCCACGCGCAGTGCGTTGGTTCATCGAAGGCAAACTCTTGCTAAAGAATGACCGGGTTCATCTGGCTGTCTGAGCATCACGCAGGTCTCAGCTGTTGCACCATTT
>JANMSL010000686.1:0-2849 GCA_031389245.1 Lysobacterales bacterium
TATATGGAAGAGGCATTGCAGCGTTACCCGTTGCTGGCGCGCATGTTGGTCGAGCTGTTCGAAGCCAAATTCGATCCCGCCCGCAGCGCCCCCGGTCACGTTGACGCGGCGCGCCAGCTGCTGGCGCGCGACATCCAGCAATTGTTGCCGAAGAATCTGCTGGCGGCTGCGTCCAATCCGGTCGAGACCTTGCTTGCGGTGCGCTCCGATGATCGCCAGGTGCAGATCGACGCCACTATCAAGTTCATGAAGGGCTTGCTGGATCGCGTCACCAGCCTGGATGACGACCGCATCCTGCGTAGTTTCATCAGCCTGATCCAGGCAACGTTGCGTACTGGTTTTTATCAGCATCGCGACGGCCGTCCGCGCGATTACATCAGTTTCAAATTCGACCCGGCGCGGGTACCTGACTTGCCCAAGCCGCGACCGTATCGTGAGGTCTTTGTTTATAGCCCGCGAGTCGAAGGCGTGCATTTGCGCTTTGGGCCAGTGGCGCGCGGTGGACTGCGCTGGTCTGATCGTCGCGAAGATTTCCGTACCGAGGTGCTCGGTCTGGTCAAGGCACAAATGGTCAAGAACACGGTGATTGTGCCGGTTGGCGCCAAGGGCGGCTTCTTCGTCAAGCGACCACCCATTGGTGGCGACCGTGATGCCCAGCTGGCCGAAGGTGTTGCCTGCTATCGCATGTTCATCAATGGCCTGCTCGACATCACCGACAATCTGATCGATGGCAATGTGGTGCACCCACAGGACGTGGTGCGCCATGATGCCGATGATCCGTATCTTGTGGTGGCTGCCGACAAGGGCACCGCGACCTTTTCCGATATCGCCAACTCGGTTTCGGCCGAGCACGGTTTCTGGTTGGGCGATGCCTTCGCTTCTGGCGGCTCACAAGGCTACGACCACAAGGGCATGGGTATTACCGCGAAGGGTGGCTGGGAATCGGTGAAGCGGCATTTCCGTGCCCTCGGCCGCGACAGCCAGACACAGGATTTCACCTGCGTCGGCGTGGGTGATATGTCGGGCGACGTATTCGGCAACGGCATGCTGCTCAGTGAACACATCCGTCTGATCGCTGCCTTCGACCACCGTCACATCTTTGTCGATCCGAATCCGGATGCGGCCAGCAGCTTCAAGGAACGAAGCCGCATGTTCGCGCTGCCACGTTCCAGCTGGGACGATTACGATCGAACGCTCATCAGCGCTGGCGGCGGCGTGTTCCCGCGCAGCGCAAAGACCATCGCCATCAGCGTCGAGATGCATCGCGCGCTGGGACTGATCGACAGCGTTGACAGCATGAGCCCGAACGAGTTGATGGCGGCGATCCTGCGCGCGCCAGTGGATCTGCTGTGGAACGGTGGCATTGGCACCTATGTCAAAGCCTCTACCGAAACCCACGCCGACTGCGGTGATCGGGCCAACAATGCGATTCGCCTCAATGGTCGTGACTTGCGCAGCAAAATTGTGGGCGAGGGTGGCAATCTGGGCATGAGCCAGAAAGGCCGCATCGAAGCAGCCTTGCACGGCGTGCTGCTGAACACTGACTTCATCGACAATTCCGCCGGCGTCGACACCTCCGATCACGAGGTCAACATCAAAATATTGTTGGACGACGCCGTCGGCCGCGGCGAGTTGACAGTGACCGACCGCAATGTGCTGCTGGCCAGCATGACCGACGAGGTAGGCGCTCTGGTGCTGCGCGACAATTATCTGCAAAACCAGGCGATCAGCGTGATGGAACGCATGAGTGTTTCGCGCCTCGGTTCCAAGCAGCATTTTATCCGCACGCTGGAGACCGCCGGACAACTCGATCGTGTCATGGAAGATCTGCCCAGTGACACCGAGTTTGCCGAGCGCAGGTCGCGTGGCCAGGGTTTGACCCGTCCGGAGTTGTCGATCCTGCTTTCATACTCGAAGATTGTCCTGTTCAACCAGTTGCTCGACTCGGATGTGCCAGAAGATCCGTATATGGCAAAGGAGCTGGTCCGCTATTTCCCGAAGCCGTTGCAAGAGCGCTTCAAGGAGCACATGGAACGGCACCGCCTGCGCCGCGAAATCGTGACCACGGCAGTGACCAACTCGATGGTCAATCGCATGGGCGCAACTTTCGCCATGCGGATGCGCGAAGACACCGGCGAGTCACCTGCGGAAATTGCCAAGGCCTACGCGATCGCGCGCGAGGTGCTCGACGCGCGCGCGTTGTGGAACGATATCGAACGAATGGACGGCAAGATCCATGGTGATGCGCAGATCGATGCGCTGCTGCGCGTATGGAACCTGATGCGTTACGTCACCCGTTGGCTGCTCAATCTGCCCGGCGCCAAACTCAACATCGCCGAATCGGTTGAGCGCTATGGCAGTGGCATCGCGGAGCTGCGAGCGGGACTCGCCAATACCCTCGCGGATGCGGAACGCGTGCGCGCTGGCAATGATGCCGACAACTGGGTCAAGGCGGGTTTCTCCGAAGAGCTCTCGGAAAAACTGAGCCTGTTACCCGCCTTGGCGTCGGTGTTCGACATCATCGAAGTCGCCCTGGATCGCAAGCAGCCGGTGCTCAAAGTCGCCGAGGTTTATTACGGCCTCGGTGAAACCTTGTCGCTGAAATGGCTGATGGGGAAAATCGAGGAATTGCCGGTGGATGGACGCTGGCACGCATTGGCGCGCGGAGTGTCGCGCGACGAACTCTTTGCACAGCAGCGTGTGCTGGCCGCCCAGGTGCTCGCCAAAGGTGGCAAGGGGGACGGCAAAACCCTGGTTGCCAACTGGATACAGCGCGACGACCCCGCATTGAAGTTCACCCTCAGCATGTTTGCCGATATGCGCAGTCAATTGACCATGGACTACCCGAC
>JANMSL010000727.1:0-1617 GCA_031389245.1 Lysobacterales bacterium
CGCCTATTTTTGAACCTGCGAAAATTCCCTTTGACGCAGCGACTGTGTCTGATATCTACCGTTTACATCTGGCGAACGGCCAGGTAGACGCTGGGGTAGTATCGATGGGCAATCCGCATGCGGTCTTGCGCGTGGAGGACGTTGCCAACGCGGATGTTTCCGGCATCGGCGCGCAGCTTGAATCGCACGCGTATTTTCCTCAGCGCTGCAATATCGGCTTCATGCAGGTACTCGCCCGCGATCACATCCAGCTGCGCGTCTTCGAACGCGGCGTTGGCGAAACCCTGGCCTGCGGTACCGGCGCCTGTGCGGCTGCAGTGATCGGAATGCGTCGCGGCGACCTGGATTCCAGGGTGCGCGTATCCTTGCCCGGTGGCGAGTTGTTGATCGAATGGCCGGATCAAAACGCCGCCGTCTGGATGACCGGCCCAACCCAATTTGTCTTTGAAGGTGAATGGCATGACGATTGAAAATCCACATCGACGAGAGCTTGATCCGCTGGATGTTGCCGGTTTCCTGAGGCGACACCCGGATTTTCTAAGTGGCTTTCCGGACTTGGCATTGACCCTGGCGTTGCCGCGGCAGCAGGGCGCAAGCACGTCCCTGGCCAGCTATCAGCTGGATGTACTGCGCGATAAAACACGCGCCATGTCGCGACGCCTGCAGGAGCTCATCACCATCGCGCAGGACAACGAGCAATTGATGGTGCGCGTTCATGCCTTTACTTTGTCGCTGATGCGTGCCGGCACACTCGCGGACACTTTGTCGCGTGTAGTGGCGACGCTTACCGAGGACTTTCATACCGATTTGGTGCGCATGTGCCTGCATCGTCCGGTCGAAGGTTTCCAGGCCGATTGGCTGAAAATTGCCGGGCGTGGCGACGCGGGGTTGCGACCATTCGACGAATTCTTCACCGCGGGCGAACCCTTGTGCGGGCGCCTCAATGACGACAAGCTGAGCTTCCTGTTTGGTCAGCACGGCGACAAGGTCAAGTCGGCGGTCGTGCTGCCAGTGGCCGATCAAGGCCTGTTGGCGATCGGTTCGCACGATCCCAACCGCTTCCATCCAGGCATGGGAACTATTTTTCTGAAACTGATCTCCGAAGCAGTGTTTGTGGCGCTGTCGCGCTATCGTGCCGATCATTTGAATACGGCGACAGCAACCAGTGCTTAAGTAACCTCTGAACAAATCCGGAGTCGAGATAGCCCTCTGGGGCAGGGGTCGAAAAACCGGTTTTGACCAGCTCCGCTGTTGAAAGCGCGGGTTTGGCGCGCAATAAGCGGTGTGGCGAAGACAAAGCGGTGACTTGTTCATACCATCCCTGATCGCCGCGCTGGACGTCTCGACGTGAAATGAGTATGCAGCCAGACTTGCTGCCGGCAATGGCGGCGGGATGCTTCCAAGGTCTTTGCAATTCCAACGGAGTTCGCAGCATGCGCACCCTTATTCTTCCCATCTTGCTGAGCTTGGCCATGACCGCTTCGATTCACGCCAAAGAAAAACCTGCCCCATTTGCCCTGGTCATCCATGGCGGGGCCGGGGTGATCATCCGTGCTGATATTCCGGAGGAAAACATCGCCGGGATTCACGCTGATCTTGGGCGCGCATTGGACGCTG
>JANMSL010000731.1:0-11161 GCA_031389245.1 Lysobacterales bacterium
TGCTCGCCGAGCTGTTTGAAAACCTGCCCGAGGTCGGTGATCTGGATCTGCCCAAGCTGGTTTTTTTCTTCGACGAGGCCCACTTGCTGTTCGCCGACGCACCCTCCGCTCTGCAACAGCGCGTCGAACAAGTGGTACGACTGATCCGCTCCAAAGGCGTGGGCATCTACTTTATTTCGCAGTTGCCAGACGATGTACCCGACGTGATTCTGGGACAGCTCGGCAATCGCGTTCAACACGCGTTGCGCGCGTTTACCCCGCGCGACCAGAAAGCGGTGAAGACAGCCGCCGAAACCTTCGCGCCGAATCCCGCGTTCAAAGTCGCCGAAGTGATCACCCAACTGGCGGTCGGCGAAGCCTTGGTCAGTACGCTCCAGGAAGGCGGTATCCCGTTGCCCGTGGAACGAACCTACATGCTGCCACCGCGCTGTCGCATTGGCACGATCACAGAAGATGAGCGCAAAACAATTCGCCTTCGTTCACCCATCGGGACACGCTACGACGCTGCAGTCAATCGCCAATCGGCGCACGAAGTGCTGAAGCAACGTGCACAGCAGGCCGCAGCGGCCTCGGTCCCAGTGAAGCAGGATGCGCCATCCGACAACGCGCCGCCTGCACCTGCGCCGCAAGCGCAGCCTGCGACACCTGGCTGGGGCGATCGGATCAAGTCGTTCCTGTTCGGCACTTCGCGGCGCCAGGGCGCGCTCGAGGCTTTTGCCAAATCCGCCGCGCGCAGCGCAGGCACGCGGGTGAGCGGCCGCATCTTGCGCGGTGTGCTTGGCGGCGTCAGCCGGCGCCGCTGAAATGTCGCGCTGGCGTCCGCCCGTTGCCGGCAGCACGGCAATCATCACGCCCGAAGGCATGCAACGCATGAAGGCCGAGCTCGATGTGCTCTGGCGCGAGAAGCGACCCGAAGTGGTACGCGCGCTCGCGGCGGCGGCGGCGGCCGAGGGCGACCGGTCTGAAAATGCCGAATACACCTATCGGAAAAAACAGCTGGGTGAAATCGACCGCCGCGTCCGCTATCTGAGCAAACGCATTCCCTCGCTGCGCGTTGCCGGCGGCGCACCCAGCGACCTGGGGTGCATCTTCTTCGGCGCATTGATCGAGCTGGAAGACGAACTGGGCGCGCTGCATCGCTATCGTATCGTTGGCCCCGACGAGACCGACGCTCCTGGCGGCCTGATCAGCATTGATTCGCCGCTCGCGCGGGCGGCATTGCGCAAACGCGCGGACGAGCAGTTCAGCGCAGAGCTACCCGGTCGCAGTGTTCGTTTCACCGTCTTGTCGGTGCGTTATCCGGCGCCCGTCAACAATTGAATCGCGCGCGGTTTACCACACCGAGGATCGTCCGACTACTTGCGCGTTTCAGGTCCATCCAGACACAATCCGGCTGCAATCCGCTGTGCCGGGATTCCTGTTCTAACTGGGAGCCGCACCATGTCGCGATTCATGCGTTTACGCTGTCTGCTGGCTGTTGCTGGATTGGTCACTGCCGCAGGCGGATGGGCGGAGACCATCTCCATTCGCGCCGACCCTTGGCTACCTTACAACGGCCTCGGTAACAAGCCACCCTCTGGCTACATGATCGACTTGGCAGACAAGATAGCGCGCAGCAACGGCCATTCCATCGACTACGCCAACATGCCCTGGGACGACGCGCTGGGAGCGGTGCGCAAGGGTGAATATGACTGCGTGGTAGGCGCTGCACACGACGATGCCGATGACTTCATGTTCCCCGATGCGTCCTGGGGAAAATCGCAAAATGGGTTCTACACCATGGCCGAATCAAGCTGGCGATACACCGGCATGGAAAGTCTCGAATCGATTCGTCTTGCGGTAATTGATGGGTACTCCTACTCCGATGAGTTGGACGCCTATATCGAAGCGCATCGTAACGACGGCAAGGTTGTCGTCATCAGCGGCATCCGGCGCGCAACCATGAGCGCGGTGTCGCAGTTGGTGGCGAAGAAAGCCGATGCCTTCGTTGAGGATGCAAACGTCATGCAGCAGACCCTCAATACCATGGAGATGAGCAAACGCGTCCTCAATCGCGGCACCCTCGACGCGCTTACCGATGTCTACATTGCCTGCACCCCGTCCAAGCCACTCGGCAAGGTATTGGCGAAGCAGTTTTCTGACGGGTTGGTGAAGTTGCGCGCCAGTGGCGAGCTGCAAAAGATTCTGGATGGCTACGGCTTGAAGGACTGGGAACCGTGAGTCGCATTGACGACGCTCCGAGGCATCGTCAGACACGGTGATCGTCGGGCGGGGATGCTCGGCCCATGCGCTGCAACCCCCATGGGCCACTCCAGGTGCGCCCAAAAGGATTTACCAACGGGCTGCAATACCCGGCTATCGCGGCTTACGCCGCTCCCACTTCAAGCCTCGGCGGAAATGGGCGATCGCGACTTACGCCGCTCCCACTGCAAGCATCGGCGGCAACGGGCAATGCAGGGCCGCGCATACCACGCGCAGCATCTCGGCCTCGCCCACCGCAACGTGGCCATCGGTCGAGATTGAAGTAACCATCGCTTCGATCAGCATCTGCTTGCCCGTCGCATCCAGCGCATTGAGCTCGGGCAAGGCCTGATCCATGGCGATCACCCAGTTCTCTGGAACGGCGTACTGCGGTACCGATTGTTGAAACAGTGCATTCATTCCGCTGGCGAACGCGCGCCGCGCGCCGGCTTCGTCGTCATGACCAAACGCGGCAAGAATGGAGAACAACGCGCCAATCTGTTCGCGACACTGCACCAGTTTGCGCTTTCCAATGGCCGCAGAGCGCGCGGGATCAAGCACGTCGGTGATCTGTGTCGATACCAGTTTGGCCAGACAATATTCGAACAGTCCGATCTTCCCGTCGGCGTGAATCAGGCGTTCCAGCAGCGCACTGAATTGTTGCAGATTGGGGCGCGGGAAACGGCGGATCGCGGGGAACGCCATGGCCGCCAACGGCAGCCGCGACATCGGATGCAATCCAGCGACTTTCACCTGAAGCTCTTCGGTCGCTGCCATCGCCGATGAGCCGGCATGGCTGGCAATGAGGCTGAGTTGGCGCGAGGCCATGGCCGCATCCGAATCCAGCAACAGGGCGAACACCACTTCCATGGCCTGGGTCTGATCGTGAGCCGCTTCCTGCAGGGGCTCTGGAATCTGCCGATGGATGGCGTCTGCCGCGCGATAGTCATCGGCCGCAGGATTGCCCACTTGGGTCGAAACCTGTCTCGGCGAAAGATCCATTTCGGCGCGTCGGGAGGGCAATGCGACGGATGCAGCGGCGCTTGTCGCTGCGCCGGCCAGCCCGGAAATGCCGCTACTGGCCATTTCTGCGTCAAGCGCGAGCACGTCGACCGGTGACGACCAGCGCTTGGCAATCTCGGTGTATTGACGCGGATCGAACTGGGGGTCCAGGCGCTTGATCCGTTCCAGCAACGGCGGATGCGTGGCAAACAGCGACGAGTATCCGACGCCATCGCCGAACAGCATATGGCTGACTTCCTCGGCCTCGGCATTTTCCAGCTTCGAGCCCTCGGCCAGACCGCCGACCTTCTTGAGCGCGCCGGCAATACCGCCACTCTGGCGGGTGAATTGCACCGCTGAGGCATCGGCCAGGAACTCGCGCTGCCGTGAGATCCGCGCCTTGATGATGCGCCCGAAAAAACGCCGGTGTAACCGATGATGGTCACCGCCACCGCCGCGATAAAGATCGGCGCGGTGCCCTTGCTGTCACGCACATGGCGCATGTTCTCGAGCAACTTGCGCCCGACAATGCCGAGCACAAGAATGCCGAAGAGCACGCCCATGAGCTTGATGTTCAGCCGCATGTCGCCATTGAGCACATGACTGAACTCATGGGCAATCACGCCCTGCAGTTCGTCACGAGTGAGTTTTTCCATCGCGCCCCGGGTCACCGCCACTGCTGCATCGGCGGGAGAAAAACCGGCGGCGAAAGCGTTGATGCCGGCCTCCTGTTCGAGCACGTAGATTTCCGGTACCGGCACCCCGGAGGCGATGGCGATTTCCTCGACCACATTGCGCAGGCGTCGGTGGTGCGGGTTGCGCGTGTCGGAAGACACCAGAGTGCCGCCGAGCGACTGCGCCACCGCACTGCCGCCAGAGCGCAGCGATGCAATCTTGAACAGCGAGGCGACGGTGATCAAGGCAATGGTGGCGATCGCACCGCCGATCAGCGCGCCGGTGTTGGCGCTGAGAATCTGCGCGAACGACAACATCTCGCCCTCCTCGCGCGACTGCCCGGCAAACAGAACCAATACCAGCACCAGATCGATTGCCACCACAATGGCCAACACGGCAAGCGCAAACAGGAGCAGCATGCGCTTGGACTGCGCACGCGCCAGTCTCTGACTCTCAAAGAAGTTCATCGCATTGGACTCGGCGTGGCAAAGGAATGTTCGGCGGCCAAGGCGCCACTTGAACTGTGGCGCCCGCCAGCGGCGATGCTGAAACGGCGAGCTGTAAAATCAGGTGAACTTGACCTTGGGGGCGGCCCGCATCGTTTCATCCTCAAGCTTCAACAGTGACGCTTCCTTGAAACTGAACATGCCGGCAACGATGGTATTGGGGAACATTTCGCGCAGCACGTTGTAGTTCATCACGCCGTCGTTGAACGCCTGGCGCGCAAACGCGACCTTATTTTCGGTTGAGGTCATTTCCTCCGACAATTGCATCATGTTCTGGTTGGCTTTGAGGTCCGGGTAAGCCTCTGACAGCGCGAACAGCCGACCCAGCGCGCCGGTGAGCTGGCCCTCGGCTCCGGCCAACGCCTGCATGGCACCGGCTTCGCCCGGGTGCGCCTGCGCGTTTTTCAGCCCGCTCACTGCCTGGTTGCGCGCGGTAATCACGGCTTCAAGCGTATCGCGCTCGTGCGCCATGTAGCCCTTGGCCGTTTCGACCAGATTGGGAATCAGGTCATAACGACGGGTCAACTGCACGTCGATCTGCGCAAACGCATTTTCGTAACCACGGCGTCCGCGAATCAGGTTGTTGTAAATGCCCACCGCCCAGAATCCCAACACTGCCAACAACGCAAGAAAAATCAGTCCTGCCCACATTTCGAGTCTCCTTTGTTGTCATTGATTTGGCCGGGCTTCAGCCACTCGCCACGCGACTCATTGCTATAATCGCCTGGTCGCCAAAGAGCATAGCATGCACATTTTCTCTGCCGTTCGGGTCGTTCGAGACACGTCCATTCTGAGCCGTACTGTGGGTATAGCAATGATCGGCGCGGCGTCGCTGGCCTGGGCTGATACGGCCAGCCAGAGCGTTGCCCCCGCGCTCGTCCGGCCGACGCCGATCAGCGCGAGCCAGGAAACTGTGCTTGCCTACGAAATGGACCGTCTGTCTACCGGCATCATTCGCACTGGCTATGTACCTGGACTGGCCTGGGTGATGGTATCCAATGGCCGTGTGGTGGACGCCAAGGGATACGGCTTTACTGACGTCAATACTCGCGCCGCGGTCAGCGCCGAGACCGTGTTTCGAATTGCGTCATTGTCCAAGGCGTTTGCTTCGGCGTTGAGCAGTTTGCTGGTCGATCAAGGAGTGATCGAGTGGGACGACCGCGTCCAGGATATGGTGCCGGCCTTCCTGCTCAAAGACCATGATGGTGCCGGCCGTTTGCGCATCGACGAATTACTCAGCCATCGCGTCGGGCTGCCTTACAACACCTTTGATCGTCAGCTGGAATCAGAAGAACCGTATCCGATGCTGGTGGAAAAACTTGGCGCGATTTCTCCGCTGTGCTCAGTCGGAGATTGCTACGCATACCAGAACGTCGCGTTCAGCCTGATCGGCGATGTGGTGTTTGCGGCTACCGGCGATTTCTATTCGCACCAAGTCGAGAAGCGGCTATTCCACCCGCTGGGCATGGCCACCGCGACTTATGGCCGGGAGGCATTGTTGGGCAGTACCAGCTACGCGCTGCCCCATGTGGGTAGCCTGGGCAGCCTGCGCTCGGTGATTCCCAAAGAAACCTACTATCACGTGCCACCGGCGGCCGGCGTCAACGCCAGTGTCAACGATCTCGGGCAGTGGCTATTGGCCCAACTCGGCCACCATCCGGAAGTGCTGTCGCCTGAATTGATCGCGCTGATGCACGCGCCTCAGGTCGCAACGCCCAACGAACTCGCGTCCGCACCGTGGCGCCGCGCGCGACTGAGAACGGCCGCCTATGCACTCGGCTGGCGAGTGTTCGATTATTCTGGCCACGACATGGTGTTCCATGCTGGCGCAGTCCAGGGTTATCGCGCCGTCCTGGGTATGTTGCCCAATGAAGACTTTGGTATCGCAATCGTCTGGAACGGCGAAGCCGGTGTGCCATCAGGGCTTTTCCCGACCATGATGGACCAACGATTGGGCCTGCCAGCGCACGATTGGCTGGAGCTGGCGAAGTTCAACAAACCACGTGCGCGGGCGAAGACCCGGCGTCAACGCCAATAACTTCCATTCGAGCGCAGATCGGGGCGGTTCAATCGGAGCTGCTCGGTTGCGGGCCAGTCACTCCGTCGCGGGTGCCCTGGTCAGCAACTACCCCTGCATGCCGTCGTCGGCTACACGCGATGCCCATAGGCATCGCGTGTAAGCGGAATCTCAGCCCGGATACTTGAACTCGATGCGGCGGTTGAGTGTTGAGGGCACTGGCTTACCATCGCGTACCGCGGGTTCAAACATCCACTGTTCGACTGCGCGAATAGCTTCGCGATCGAAGGTGCGCGGCGGGTCGGCACGGATGATTTGGGCGTCGCTGACGCTGCCGTCGACACCGACGGTGAATCGGATCTCTACCCAACCGGTGAGCCGACGCCGATAAGCCAATTGCGGGTAGCCGGGCTGCACCTGGCGGACCACCTTGGCGTCTTTGGTCTCGCCGGTCGGCCGCGCGGGCACTACCGGAGGCGGTGCCGCCACTTCTGGTTCTGGCTCGGCCTCAGCCACCGGTCGCGTCTCGCGTGTCGTACGTGTGCCTGCTGCGGGTTGCGCAGTAGTGGACGAGGACTCGGTAGTCTCTGTTGCAGCAGCCTGCGCCCGCGCCTGCGTCGCCAGCGCGGCCTGCTCGGCGGCAAGACGACGTTCGTCGTCACGCTGAATCTGGTTCTGCAGTGCAGCCAATCGCGACTTCAGCTTCTGTACGGTATAGGAACCGGGGCTGGACGCATCGAGCAGGCCGATAATGCGCACGGCCTCTTCGACATTGCGCGCTGCGATTTCTTTCTCGGCGATGCTCACACCCAGAGGGAAAAGGTCGACCAGTCCCTGCGTCGCCTGAACACTCTCTTTGTCTTGGTCCAACACGGCGAGGTAGTACTCGATTGCGTTGTCGCCTTCCGGCGCTACCAGACGATCCTGACTGAAGGCAGCCGATGCACTGCTGAGCAGCTCGGGTACGGTAGCCGGCACCACCGTGCTAGCGGCGGCAGGGACGGTGCCCGGCGTTACCTCGGCCGAGCCACCCGCCTGAACATTGGCAGCAACCGGCGCCACCACTTTCGCTGGCTCTTCCTTATCGCCGCAGGCGGACAAGGCCAGCAACGCAATAAACATCGCGCCATGAAGCGGACGCACCACCCCTAGGCGAAAACCGCTCCCGAAGCGGCTATAAAACTTGGTGTTCATCAGAGCATCCCCTTTGCAGACTGCCAGTGGTGCCGGGCGCACAGGCTTGTGGCGCTGCGCCGTTGGTGGGGGATTATAGACATGAAAACCGGAGCGAAGTCTCGAAACGCCAACTGAGTCTCTGCACGCCGCTTGAAAATCAGCGGTGGGGCGCATGTTGCGCCGACTTCTGCGACATTTGTTTTCAGCTGCTGCCCGCCAACTTGGGGGTCGGTGCAGAACGAATAGGCGATTCCGCTGGCTGCGTCATGCCGACACACACGCGAACCCGCATCGCATTGGACTGGTACAGGTCAGTGATGCGCCGGACAGCCGGCTCGATGACGTCGTCAAAACAGGACGGATACGCCTGCGTTTTTGCTGTTCGATCTGCACAGCCCAATACGCTCACGCGTCCGAACTGGGTTGCAATCCACTGGCGGACCCACCCAAAGACGAGGGCGACGTTGCAATCTGCGGGCTCGGCACGCGCCGCGGGTGAACCAAGGTTTTCTGAACCCTGAAAAAAACAAACCACCGCACGCCGGGCAGCCATGCGGTGGTTTAGAGACCCAACTACTGCTAGATCAGCAGACTACTTATTTTTTCTTGGCAGCTGGCTTTTTAGCAGCGGCTTTCTTTGCAGCTGGCTTCTTTGCCGCGGCTTTCTTTGCAGCTGGCTTCTTGGCCGCAGCTTTCTTCGCTGCCGGCTTCTTCGCTGCCGGCTTCTTGGCGGCTGCTTTCTTCGCTGCCGGCTTGGCGGCGGCCTTCACTGTCACTTTCTTTTTCGTTACAACTTTCTTGGTTGCTGCTTTCTTGGTGGTTGCTGCTTTCATTTTATGTACTCCTGTTGTGGTTGGCAGTTGCTTGCCCGGTTAAAACCGTTGTTGAACGCGCGCGCTCACTGCCGTAAAGCGCGTACGCAATAAAGACCCAGATCATTGCCGTGACCAACGGCAATGAGACAACCATCTGGACCATGAAGGGAAGCGTGAGCGGAAAGACGAAACATCGATCGCTGTGGAAGCGATTTGTCCGACTCGATGGATGTTTCGTTGATGTGCTTGCAGCTCATTGTGTGATTTGCTTACAGCTCATTGTTGACTTGTGACTGTCACGCTCGGCGCAAAACTAATTCGTGACGCGTTGACTGTCAACTGATTTGTTGATCTAGGTCGATTTGCGCGTTCGCTCCAACCACTCCCAAAGGCTCGCTTGTGTGTTCCTCGGACACGGCTTGCGCAGCAATTCACTGCAGACAATCGCGCAGAGCATTCGAGAACTTTGTGATGTCTTGTGCAGTTCTGCACTCGGTCGCGCAGACCAACAAGACGTCTTCTGCGCCTGGAAAGTGATCGCCGACAGCGACACCGGCGAGCAGACCACGCGATGCCAGCGCGTCGATCACTAAGCGCGCTGGCTTGGATAGCTGCAATGCGACCTCATGGAAGAAAACGCCGGTGTAGAGCTGTCGCACGCCGTCGATCGCACACAAACTATCGCGCAACTGACGGGTGTTGTGCGCGGACTGTGCGGCGACACGACGCAGCCCCTCGGCACCCACCATGGCCATATAGATGGTGGCCGCAGTGACCAACAGTCCTTGGTTGGTGCAGATGTTTGACGTGGCCTTGGCGCGACGAATGTGCTGCTCGCGTGCCTGCAAGGTGAGCGTGAATCCTTCGCGACCGTCGAGATCGGTGGTGCGGCCGACAATGCGGCCGGGCATGTTGCGTACCAGTTCCTGCTTGCAACAGAAGAACCCGAAATACGGACCGCCTGAGGACATTGGCACGCCCAGTGGCTGCCCATCGCCGCAGGCGATGTCGACTCCGGTTTGCCCCCAACGTCCGGGCGCCTTCAACACCGCGAGGGCAACCGGATTGACTACGGCAATCACCAGGGCGCCGCGCGCGTGTGCCCAGTCGGTCAATGCGTCCACGTCTTCGAGCACGCCAAAATAGTTCGGCTGAGGAATCACCAGCGCGGTGAACTCAGGAAGCTCAAGTGCGGCCAGTGCCTTGGGATCGACTTTGCCAGTGCCGGCATCGAACGCAATCTCAACCAGTTCAATCTGCTGCGTACCCAGGATGGTCTTCATCACCTTGCGATACGCCGGGTGCACAGTGCTGGGCACGACCACGCGTCGGGTTCCGCCCTTCTTGCGCGAGCGCTCTGCCATCAGCACAGCCTCAGCCAGTGCGCTGGCGCCGTCATACATCGAAGCGTTGGAAACATCCAGGCCGGTCAACCGCGTCATCGCGGTCTGGAACTCGTAGATCAACTGCAGCGTGCCCTGACTGGCCTCAGCCTGATAAGGCGTGTACGCGGAATAGAACTCGCCGCGCGTCACGATCGCCCACACCGCGGCGGGAATGTGATGGTCGTACGCACCAGCACCAGCAAAACAAAGCGGCACGCCATCCTGTGCAGCGCGCTCGCGCATGAGCCGACCCACTTCCATCTCGTTGAGGCCGGCCGGCACACCAGCAAGCTCGCCTATGCGCAGGGATTCCGGGATCTCGTCGAACAAGTCGTCGATGCGCTTGGCGCCGATCGCCTTGAGCATGGATTGGACATCGGATTCAGTATGCGGAACAAACGGCATGTGCCACTCCGGATTTGAAAGGGGCGCGCTGATACAGCCTGCGCTAATACGCAGCTGGCCGCGCGAAGGCGGCCAGCGCGGTCAACAATGGAGCGCGAGATCAGTGCTCTTCGTTTTCCATCAGTTCAGCATAATCATCTGGAGACAGCAGATCGTCGAGCTCAGCCGGCTTGCTCGGCTTGATCACGAAGATCCAACCCTCGCCCCAGGCATCGCCGTTGATGATTTCGGGCGTATCGCTGAGCGCCTCATTGATCGCAACTACGGTGCCCGAGATCGGACTGTATACATCCGAGGCCGCCTTGACCGACTCCACAACGGCACCACCATTGCCGGCGTCGATGTGATCGCCAACTGTCGGCAACTCGACGTAGACCAGATCGCCAAGCTGCGCCTGGGCATGATCCGATATACCGACAGTGACGTTGCCATTGTCTTCGAGACGCGCCCACTCGTGGGACTTGAGGAACTTCAGATCACCTGGGATTTCGTTCATGGCGATGCTCGCTGAGATGGATAGGACACGAATGGAAACAGGACACGGCGCGATTGTAACCGAGTGACGTATGGCCTGCGTGATCAGATGCCCGCGCAGGGTTTGCCGTCGCGCACAAAGGGAAACTTCACCAACCGCACCGGAACCTCGCGACCGCGAATATCAACGCGGAGGTTATCGCGCGCCGCGACGGGCACACGTGCAAACGCGATCGACTTGCCCAGTGTCGGCGCAAACGAGCCGGAGAGGATTTCGCCTTCACCGACGTCGGTGAGCACCCTCTGTCCATGGCGCAGCACGCCCTTGTCGTCCATCACCAGGCCGATCATCTCGCGCCGCAAGCCTGCCTGCTGCGCTGCCAGCAAAGCAGCGCGCCCGATGAAGTCGCGGTCAGAGTCCAGCGCCAAGGTCCAGGTCAGCGCTGCCTCGAACGGCAGCACGCT
>JANMSL010000752.1:0-3348 GCA_031389245.1 Lysobacterales bacterium
CATCCCGATGGCACGATTTGTCTCGCCGCCACTGACCACGGTTCGGGTGCGCATCGCCGAGTTGGGTCAACAGGCGCTGGAGCGACTCGTAGCTGGATTTTCACCTCAAGACAATGTCCTGACGCCCGGCCATACGTTACGCGCGGAGCTGGTGATTCGAAGTTCTTGTGAGCGACCGTCCAGCGCGCAAGCGCAGACGCAGACTCGAGCCACACAGACCTTGAAGCGCGTCGCGAAACCTGCAGACATCCTGCCCGCCATGACCGGCGTAGAGCCACCAGTCTAACGTCACACAGCCAACACATTTACTGCTCGGAAACACTCATTGGGAGGGGAACTACATGCATCGCTATGTCCGGGGTTCAAACAAGACGCAACATTA
Source organism: Lysobacterales bacterium (assembly GCA_031389245.1). GTDB lineage: Bacteria > Pseudomonadota > Gammaproteobacteria > Xanthomonadales > Ahniellaceae > 0-14-3-00-62-12. Next base: position 383 of record JANMSL010000752.1, read on the forward strand.
TCCACGCCCGACTCATCGTCGACAGATGCTGGCCTGCGCGCTGGCCAGTTGTCTGGCCATGATGGGCGGGAATGCCTTTGCCCAAAGTACCGCTGCGACGGTGCGCGGGCAGGTCACCGTGGGCGCTGCGCCTGTTGCCGCAGAGATTACTGCGACCAATATCGCCACTGGCTTCAAACGCACAGTAAGCGCGGGCGCCGATGGCAGCTACTCACTGCTCGGTTTGCCCCCCGGCGACTACCGCATCGATGCGGTTGCAGGTACGAAGAGCGTTTCGCACACGGTCACCTTGCGCATTGGTCAGACCGCAACGCTCGACTTGCCCGTGCCAGACCAGACCACTGAGACCACACTGTCCGCGGTGGAAGTCATCGGCACGCTGCTGTTCGAAAACAAGACCTCGGAAATCGCCACCTATGTGACGCCGGAGCAAATAGCAGCGCTACCGCAAAACTCGCGCAACTTTCTCGCCTTTGCCGACATCGTACCCGGCATGCAATTTCAAACCGGCGCAGATGGCTCTTCGCAACTGCGCGGCGGCGCGCAATCCTCGAACGGAATCAACGTCTTCATCGATGGCGTCGGTCAAAAGAACTATGTGCTGAAGGGCGGCATCAGCAGCCAGGACTCCAGTCGCGGCAACCCATTTCCGCAGCTCGCCATTGCCGAGTACAAGGTCATCACACAGAACTACAAGGCCGAGTTCGATCAACTGAGCAGCGCGGCCGTGGTCGCGCTCACGCGCTCGGGCAGCAACGATTTCGAAGGTTATGTGTTCTACGACCGCACCACGGACGACTGGCGTGCATCTACTCCGAGTGAGCTGTCTTCAGGTACCAAAAGCGAGTCCAAAGACGAACAGTACGGCTTCAGCTTCGGCGGTCCAATCGTCAACGACTTGCTGCACTTCTTTGTGTCCTACGAGGCGAAGGAGATCGTCTCTCCGCGCGAGGTCAAGATTCCCTTGGACGTACCCGTTACCGCACTGCCGGCAGCGCTGGCCGCACAACTCGGTCCGACTACCGCGCCGTTTGATATGGATTTGTTTTTCGGCAAACTGACCTGGGCACCGGGTGATGCACACCTGGTCGAATTGACCGCCAAGTACCGTCAGGAATCAGAGCTGACCGGGATCGGCAACGCGAACACTCCGTCTTATGGAAGCGCCAAGGACAACGACGAGACGCGCATCGATCTGCACGATCAGTTCAGTGGCGAAACGTTCTTGAACGACGCGCACATCATCTTCGAGGATGCGTATTGGAATCCACGCGCGCTCGGCAACACGCCGGGCTATCGACTGACGAAACCGAACCGGGAGACTATCCTCAACGCTGGCGGCGGCCCGGACTTCCAGAACAAGGGCCAGCGCGGCTGGGGCATCCAGGACGATCTGACTTTTTTCGGCCTGGACTGGAACGGTGAACACACGGTAAAAATGGGCGCGAAATACAAGGCGGTGCGGATCGAATCCCTGGAGCAGCAGCCCTATAACCCGCAGTTCAATTACGATATCACCCAGAGTACGACGATCCCGTATCTGGTCCAGTTCGGTGCAGTGGTGCCAGGCGTGGGCGACCGCAACGTCTCGTCGCGCAACAAGCAGTTTGGCATTTATCTGCAAGACGATTGGGCGGTCAATGATCGGCTGATACTGAACTTCGGCCTACGCTGGGACTACGAGGAAACCCCGGGCTATCTCGACCACAAAACGCGTCCGGAATTGGCGGCCGCATTGCGTAGCTGGGCCAATATCCAGAATACCGATTACGACATCGACAACTACATCAGCGACGGCTCCAATCGCGATGCCTTCAAAGACGCCTGGCAGCCGCGCGTCGGTTTCTCGTATGACCTCAGTGGCGATGAGGAACACGTCATCTTCGGCGGCGCGGGCCGATCTTATGACCGCAACCTGTTCGACTATCTGGCACTGGAGCAGTTGAAGGGCACCTTCCCGACGTACACATTCGACTTCAACACACCGGGGCACGAATGCTCAGGCGCCACCTGCCTGACCTGGGATCCGAGCTACTTGAATCCGGAAAACCTTGCGGCATTGGTAGCAGCTAATCCGAATCTCGGAGGCGAGGTCAACATGATCGCCAACGATTTGAAGACGCCGTATTCGGATCAATTCAGCATCGGCATGCGCAACGTCCTGGGGCAGTGGAACAGTTCGGTGACCTTGTCGCACATCAGCAGCTACGACGGCATTGTCTTTACCCTGGGCAACCGCTACCCGGATGGGAGCTTCCGTCCGGCTGGAACCACTTGGGGCGGTCAGCCCTGGGGCTTTGCCATTCCCGGCTACGGCACTTTGATTCTCGCCAACAACGGCATCGAAACGCGTTTGAATTCCTTGCTCGTCTCCATGGACAAGCCCTACACATCGGAATCAAACTGGGGCGTCACCGTCGCCTACACCTTCAGTGATGCGGAAGAAAATCGCCCCAACGCAGCTGCGACCGACGAGCACTACTTGTTTGACTATGCCAATGTGAATCAAGTCGGTTGGAAACGTTCTACCGGCATTGCGCGCCATCGCCTGGTCACCACGGGAATCATCGCGGGACCCTGGGGCATGATTTATTCGGCCAAGGCAACGCTGGAGAGTCCAAGCACCTACGATGCGGTCAACTGCTTTGACGCCAGCGACTTCAACCACTGCTTCTTTGATCCGTATACGCCAGACGATACCTTCGGTCGACGCCAGCTTGATCTTGCTGCGTCCAAGGATTGGGTGTTCAGCGAAGACTACAAGATGAACTTCCGCATCGACGTGCTGAATGCATTCAACCATCGCAACTGGACCGACTACAACAATTGGCGCGGCGGCCCTGGCGAGGCCAATCCTGATTTGGGCGACCGTGGCGAGGGCATTCTCTTGTTGACGCGCACGATGAAGGTATCGCTGGGTTTCAGCTGGTGAGTATTGCTGCAGGCGGGGCTTGCCTTGCTTGCTT
>JANMSL010000020.1:0-14338 GCA_031389245.1 Lysobacterales bacterium
GTGCAAGTCAGTGTCCCCTCAGCGATTGAATCGTTTCAGCAGTTGCGCGCGCAGTTCTCTTGCCGTTTTCGCATCGAGCGGCGACAACACTCTGCGCGCGTGTTCCGGAATATGACCCGCAGTGCCGTCATCGGGTTCGAAAACATAGTGGCGAAAAATGTTCTGCCAGGCCTTACGTTGTTCGACCGGCAAATCGCGGATGCTCATCAGTGCGAGCATCAGCGCATTCATTGGCGTGTCCATGTACTCGGACGATTGCCGCCACCAGTAGTTGACCAGCACGTTGAAGCTGTCGAGCGCTTCGATGTGGTGCCACCACATGCTGGGAATGAAAATGGCATCACCGGGCCCCAGCTCGGCGACTTGCGCATGGTTCATAGCGGCGGCGAATTTGGGGAACTTCGCCAGATCAGGATTTGCGAAATCGACCAGGCTGATCGCCTGTCCCGCTGGTGTAAAGTCGAGTGGACCGATGTACAGATTGCCCAGTTGATCCGGTGCAAACAGGGTGAAGCGGCGATGACCGACCGCGACACAGGCCAGATTGTCGGGAAGATCATGGTGCGCAGCGATTCTCGTGCGGTTGCCAATCCACACGCTGATCAGCGGCTGCCGTTCGCGGAGGTCGAGATCGTTTTCAGCGCGGAATCCTGGCAGACAGGTGTCGACCGTGGTCGAGCCGACGTAAATCGCCGGTGGCTTCGCGTCGTGATTCTGCTGGCCGAGCTGATCGAGTACCGCATCAAGCCGCAACCGCTCGGCGCGAAAATTGAATCCGCTGAAATCGTCATTGTAGAAAAACCGGCCGTCGATTTCCGGTGCACCGAACCACACGCCCACCGTTGCATCGCGATAGAAGCTGCGCAGGTAAGCCGTCGCTGCGTGCGTCGATTCCAGCCCGGCCTGCACCATTGGCCAGTTCGAGATCAATCCTCTGATTACCACCGGTTGCGTCCCCTGCAGGATCGCATCCGGAAGCGCCTGCGGATCAACGCCCGCGATCTCGCGTACTTGGTTACAGATCGCCAACATGGGACCGATTTTGCCGCTCGATGAGCGCGCGCAGATTCGACAGCGATGCAATCGCCATAAAGACCGCCTGCAGATGGCCAGCCCTGTTCAGGCTTTCCAGCGCACTGCCGCCCAAGCCATGGAGACGCTCCTCATTGATGGTGTAAAAGCCCGCCAGTCGATTGATTGACCCATCCGCCAGGCCGATATCGAAAACGAAGGACTCGAGCAGCTCATGCTCCAGCAGTGCGGCGATGAATGCCGGCGTGCCCTGCAGCCCCTCGTGGATGGCGAGCAGCACCGAATTGATGCGTTCGAGAAATTCAGTGGTGCCGCCATGGGTGCGAAATACGGCTTCGCCTTCAGTCGTGCTGATCCTGGGGCTGTCCAGATCAACATGAATCGTCAACTCGTCATCGGCAACACCGATAAGGAAGGGCTGGCGTTCGATCACCAGCGGCACATAAGTAGCGTCCCAGCGTTGCGCATCGAGAAACAGGTTTTGCCCTTCCTTGAAACCGAACAAGGCGATCGGCTGAAACGTGGCAGCATCCGGCGACTTGCGAAAGACAATCGGGTAGTGCGCCTGGAGGTTGCGAAACTCGGCGGGAAAAGTGATCGCGAACATGACATCGTCGCCGTATTCGACACCGCGGTTGACGATGACCCGGAGCGCTTGGTGATCGACGTTGTTGAGCAAAACGGTTTTGGCCATAGTGGTTGTTCGTGCCTGCAAGTAATCGGATCGACGCTGCATCAAATGCGGTGCAGCCCATTGCGTTGGATATGCCCGATCAACTCGCGGTTGCTCGGCAGGGCCGCCAACATCTTGGTCGTCAGCGTGGCCGCCTCACGAAAAAATCCGTCCGCAAGGTCGGCGTTGTCGGCGCGTCTGGTCGCGGCGCCCGGTTCGGGGCGGAATCCCATGCCATACAGCACGTACTGATAACTCGCCGACGGAAACACTTCTTCGATGCGATTGAAATCGTAACGCGAGGGTGACCGGTGGCGCCAAAGCGTGAGCAGTTCGCGCAGCCGTTCCGGAATCGAATCGACATGACAATTATCGCGCCAGAACGCCGAATCGGTTCGCTTGGTCAAGACATAGTGCAGTTTGAGAAAGTCGATTACGCGTTCCCATCGATAACTAAACGAGTCGTTGAATCGTCGGGCAGCGATATCGATTTCCGCGCGTGTGGCCGGCATGTCATCGCTGAGCATGGCCGCGGAAAGCTCGATCAATGCGATGGCCGATGCTTCCAGGGGCTCGATGAAACCAGCAGAGAGCCCGATTGCGACACAGTTTCTGTGCCAGAACTTCTGGCGATAGCCCGGGTTGAAGGACAGTTTGCGCGCCGCGCCGATGTCCTTCGGGCCGCCGCTGCTTTCTATGTAGCTGCGCAGTTCGAGCTCGGCTGCATCGTCGGAGATATGCGCACTGGAATAGACGTGGCCGACGCCGCGACGTGTTGGCAGCCCGATATCCCAGATCCAGCCACTGCTTTGCGCCGTCGAGATGGTCTGCGATGCGATCGGACTGTTGTCATCGAGGTAGGGAATCTGCTGCGCCAGCGCAGAGTCGTTGAACAACACATGCCTTTGCGAGATGAAGGCGACGCCATAGTGCTGACCCAGCAACAACGACTGCATACCGGTGCAATCGACGAAAAGATCGCCGGCCAGTGCACCACCGACTTTGGTCTGCAGCGACTGGATGTCTCCGTTGTCGCGCGAATTGACGCCGACTACGTGGTCCAGCACGTGCTTCACGCCAAGCCGTTCGGTGCAGTGCCTGCGCAAAAACAACGCGAACTTGCCGGCGTCGAGATGGTAGGCGTAGTTGGCGACGGCGGCATATTCAGGCGTTGCCGCCTGCTTGGGCGCTTTGCCGTGCACACACAGGTGCGGTTGAAAACTCACCAGGTCAGCAAACGGGACGTTGGCGTGTCGCTGCAACCAGGCTGCAACCAGATTGGTATCCGAGTATCCCTGCGGCAGCACGAAGGGATGGAAATAGTAGTCGCCCTGATCGCCGTTGACCCATCCGTTGAATCGCGATCCCTGCTTGAAGGAGGCGTCGCATTCGCGAATGAATTCGGTTTCGGTCACGCCGATTTTGTGCAGCGTATCGCGCATGGTCGGCCAGGTGCCTTCACCCACGCCGATCGGCATGACATCCGGCGACTCGAGCAATGTCACCTGCAGGCCGGCGGCCGATGTGGATTGGTGCTCGGCCGCGAGCACGGCGGCAGTCAGCCATCCAGCAGACCCACCACCGACAATCACCACGTGTTTGACCGCGTCACTCACCGTCACGCCCTCACTATATATGCCCGCCCCGATCCGGGCACCCAGCCGAAACGAAAAAGCCGCTGAATGTCAGCGGCTTTTTCTGCGGCACATTTATGAGAACACGCTGTGCTGCGTTCCCGTCCGCCCAGGTCAGAACTTGTAGCGGAATCCGATCATGTAGCGAGGACCGGTCTGGGTCACAAACAACACCTGATTTTTGGTACGTCCGTGAAGCCGCTGGATTTCATCTGTGAGGTTGATCACTTCCGCCTGGAAGGTCAGGTTTTCGTTCCACTGGTAACCGAGATTTACATCCAATTGACCGTAGGCCTCGGTGTATACCGGATTGGGCAGACCGGTACCGTCGAATCGTCCGGCCAGGAACTCGTCACGCCAGTTGTACGCTGCGCGGGCGCTCCATTGGTCCTTCTCATAGAACACTACCAGGTTGGCCGAATCGCTCAGGCCCTCCAGCGCGAACTGCTCACCCAGGTTGTAGTTGTCGTATTGCAGTCCCGAATCGACAATCGTGTAATTGGCCGCCACACCGAAACCGCTGGCGCCAAAGAGATGCTGGACGTTGAATTCCCAACCGTCGAGCGATGCCGATCGTTGATTGGCCGGCGAGGTGATCGCGAAGGTGGCGATCGGATCACCGGGCTGGCCGGCGATGGTTCCGGTCTGGTTGCCGTTCACATCGTCAGGTCCGCGCACTACGCCGGGGTCACCGGCATGATTGATGAAGATGAAGTTGCGGATACAGGTGAGATCGGCTGTGGGGCAGCCACTTGCAACCGCTTCGTTGAAGTACGCGCCCTGAGCTGGGGTATGCAGATTGAACGGCGTGCCCTGAATCGTGGTCACACCGATATAGTTGTCGATGTTTTTACGGAAGTAGCCGGCCGACATGTAGCTGGATTCACCGTAGTACCACTCGAACGAGAGGTCGATATTCTCCGACAGCAGTGGTTTCAACGCGGGGTTGCCCTGCGCGCCGAAGCCGCCATTGATGCGCGCCAGCTGGCTAAGTGTCTGCCCACCCTGGATGTCGCCCCAACCTGGCCGGCCGATGCTCTCGCCATAGCTGCCGCGCAGCTTCATCGTCTCCGAGAGTTCGACATCGATATCCAGGCTCGGCAACAAGTAATCGTAACTGCCACCCAGCGTGGTGTAACCCGGTGCACCAAACTGCACAGAGAACTCGTTATTGGCTACCCAGACGATTCCTGTAGCCGTCGGCACCAGCGCGGTCGAGACCACGTCAGTACTTTCGTAGCGCACGCCGATCGCCGCGTGCACGGGCATGGCCAGATCCCAGGTCGTGCTGTATTGCACGTAGGCGCTCTTGGATTTTTCCTCGGTTCTGCGATCCGTGGTGAACACGTCGGACGCGAGATACAGTGCCTCGTTGCCGGCGGCGTCCGCGGCCAGCTGTCGCACAGTGTTGAAATCAAAGGTGAAGAACTGGTTGAACAGGGCCGGGTTGCCGCTGCCGTCAATGTTTCCGAAATAGTGTCTGATGGAGTCAGGATGCCACACAGTATCCGGGTAGTCGTCAGCGCTGGTCGCGCCGCCCCAGGTATCTCGCTGTACGTTGGAAAATGCGGAGCGGTTGTCGACCTTGTTTGCGGACACGCCGAAATCCAGGCGCGAATACTCCAGGAATTCGAAGTTGCCAGTCACTTGCGTCTGTTCAATTTCCGACTTCATGTAGCTGTTGCGAAAGCTCGAACCGGTCACCAGCATTCTCGAGGGGTCGATGCTTGACATGCCCGGCGGCAACGCCACGCTCAACACCGGAAAGTCGTGGGTAAAGTCCACCGTTGTCGTGCCGCGAAAGAAACCGGCCGTGCCCAACACCGCATTCGAGCCGAACGGGCTGTCCGCACCGGATTCAGCCGATGATTTGTGGGCGTCCAGTGCCAGATTCAACCGATCGGTAACGTTCCACTCGAGATTGAAACCCAGTGATTTGTTTTGGTTCTTGGTCGCAAACTGCGCCCCGCCCATCGCCAAATCGCTGTTGGCGGGCACGATCGTCTCAGAATAAATGTTGGGGCCAGCGACCGGGCCGTTGGTCCAAGAACTCGACGAAGGGCCGAAGTTGAACCACACCGATAAATCGTTGCGCTTGGTCTGAACCTTGTTTTCGGAGTAGGTGTAGTCGAGCGTCGCGGTCAGGTTGTCCGACGGCGCGTACTGCAGCGCCAACTGACCGTTGGTGCGTTGGCGCTGGATGCCGTTGAGGCTATAGCCAAGATTCTGCGGCACCGAATAGATGTCGTTCGGACCAGGCCGGTTGATAATATTCTCCGAGCCTGGCGTACCCGGCTGGGGAATCGTGCCCCAGTTGTTTTCATCACCGGCGAAGGGCCGCCAGCCATTGCCCACTGCTGCCTGGTTGTAGCCAAGATCGCGCTCCTGATAGCTGCCGGTGAGCGCCACGCCAAACTTGCCGTCGGCGGATGTGTTGCTGAATATGCCGGACACTTCAGGCGTGAGTGAATCACCTTGCAGCGAATCGGGCAGATTGTCGTTTGACGTATCGAAAACACCCTTGACGCCGATGTTGCTGAGAAATCCCGGGTTGTCGAGTGGACGCGCCGTCTTGATGTTGATGGTGGCGCCGATGCCGCCGGTGGGCGAGCTTGCCCGGCTGGTTTTGTAGACCTCGACTTGCGAGATCGCCTCTGATGCCAGATTGGCGAAGTCAAACGCGCGAGAATTCGACGGGCCGGTATCGGCAATGCTGGAGGAGGGCATTTGCCGCCCGTTCAACAGCACGAGATTGAAATCGGGACCGACGCCGCGCACGGTGACGCGCGAGCCTTCACCATTGGTGCGGTCGATCGACACGCCGCTGATGCGCTGCAGCGACTCGGCAAGATTGGTATCCGGAAATTTTCCGATGTCTTCGGCGACGATGCCATCGACCACACCTTGCGCGTCGCGCTTGAGGTTCATGGACGACGTCAAACTGCCGCGGATACCAGTGACGACGATCGTCTCCAGCATCTCGGTGTTTTCAGGTTCGGACTTGTTGTCGCGTTCCGCGCTGCTGTCCGCGTCGGAGTCGTCGTTTGCATCCTTCGCTGGGGCTTGTGCGGTGACCGGATTGGCCAAGGCCAACAACAAGGCAACAGTCAGGATGCGCTGCTTTGGAACGTTGCGTAAGTATTTCATGGACTCTCTTTCCCCCAGGGTCGCTAAACGGATTTGCGTCGGAAATTCCTGACGCCGGATCAACGTTGCGGAAGCATTGGACGCCTAAATGACAGCGTTGTCAACTGAAAATTTAACACGTCTAACCCGGTGAATTTCATCTGAAAATTGCTGCAATGCAGCGAATCAAAGTCAACCCGCCGGACATCGCACAACATGGTCGTAGTCGGTGCCCAGCGCGATGCGCGACACCGATAAATCAAACGCAGCCGACGCGCTCAATTCAAACAATCCAGCAACCCGGCCCAGGTCTGCCCCGGCCGCTGCAAAACATTTCAGCGGCACTCCAAGTCGCGTCCACTTTGCAGCGGGCAAAGCGCGCAACGAGGTGCCGATCGGAACAACGCCGGTGCATTGTTCGCCACAACTCATGGCGAGTGAAACCTCGCTGGTTGGCAGCACGTCGACCTTGAGTGTGATCACCAACAGCGCATCGCCATTGCTTTCGCGAAGCAGGTCCACTGGCGCATCCGCCCTGAGCTTGGTGCGTGCATCGCCGCTACCGCTCCAGACAAATCGTCGTCCGTCTTCCTGCGCTTCGTGGTCGGCAACGCTGACGCGGACGCGACGCTCGATGCTGTTGCCAGGCAAAACGTTGATCGGTGTTCCAAGCTCTTGGCCATCAGCGAGCAGCATCGTCCAGCCTGGAGCCACGGCGCCGCGCGCATAGAACACGCCCGGCTCGCCACCACCCTGCTGCAGGCCGGAGTCTTCAGACAGATGCTTGAGCGACAGCGGTCGCGCGTAGCTCAGGCCGTAGCCGACAGCAAATTGTGGCGCGTAGTCCGCCTGCCCCACATTGAGCGGAGTCTGCGTTGCATTTTGCGGCCACGAGTAAGAAAGTTTTCCGGTGAAGTCGAACGCGACCGCGCCACCTGCTGTGGCGAACAGTACATCGGCGATGCCGCCACCTTCGGAACCCGGCAACCACGCCGCGACAAACGCGTCGGCGGCATTGATTTCGCGATTGACCCAAAGCGGCCGGCCGGACAGGAACACCGCGATTACCGGAATCCCTTTTGCCTTGAGTCGTTGGATCAGTGCGAGGTCACTGTCGTTGCCCGGTCTATACGCCAGGTTGGGAATATCGCCCAGAAACTCGGCATAGGGATTCTCGCCGAACACCACGATCGCGGCGTCCGGACGCTTGCGATAGCTGCCATCAAGCGACAGTGTGGCCTTGCCGCCAGCGGCCTCGGTGGCGGCTTTGATGCCATCCCAGATCGACTGCGCGCGCGGGAAATCGGCGGGTGTATTGCCGGTGCCCTGCCAGCTCAAGGTCCAGCCACCGGCCTGCTTGCCAATGTTATCTGCGCCATCTCCTGCCACCAGAATGCGTGCATCCGGGCGCAGCGGCAACACACCGCCATTGTTCTTCAGCAGCACCAGCGACTCGCGCACAGCCCGGCGCGCAAGCGCACGATGCGCCGCGCTGCCAATGTGTTCGAACTTGCCACCGAGCAGGCGCTGCGAAGGCAGGCCAGCTTCGAACAGTCCGAGTCGGAACTTTACGCGCAGAATGCGACTGACTGCATCGTCGAGACGCTGCATCGGAATGGCGCCCGAACGCGCCTGCGCAACCGCATTGGTGTAATAGCCGCGCCAACTCTCAGGTGCCATCAACATGTCGACCCCGGCGATGAAGGCCGCCGCGCAGTTTTCATTCGTGCATCCAGGCAGTTGACCGTGTGCATTCCAGTCGCCGACGACGAATCCATCAAAGCCCATGCGGCCTTTGAGCACATCGGTCAACAGGCCCTTGTGGCCATGAATTTTTTGTCCATTCCAGCTTGAGAACGATGCCATCACCGTCTGCGTACCGGCAATTAGAGCCGGGACATAACCTGCGCCATGGATATCGCGCAACTCGGACTCGGTCACCTGGGTGTCGCCCTGATCCCTGCCACCGGCAGTACCGCCATCGCCAATGAAGTGTTTGGCCGATGCGAGCACGTGCATGCCATTGAGAAATTCCGCAGTGCCGGCTTTGCCTTGCAGGCCTTCAACTACGGCGCCGGCATAGTTCGCCACGATCGCCGGATCCTCCGAATAGCCTTCGTAGGTGCGGCCCCAACGGTCATCGCGCGGCACGGTCAACGTCGGCGCGAACGTCCAGTCGAATCCGGTGGTGCGCAGCTCGATTGCTGTAGCCTGCGCAATGCGTTGTACCAATTCGCGGTTGCGCGTGGCACCGAGCGCAATATTGTGCGGATACAGCGTGGCGCCGACGATATTGTTGTGGCCATGCACGGCATCGATTCCCATCAACACCGGAATCGCCTTGCGCCCATTGCTGGTGTCCATCGATGCGCTATGAAACGCATCCGCCAGCGCCAGCCAATCGGCAGCTGGCGCGTTGTAACGACCACCCGGATCGGAGTTGCCACCAGCCAGTACTGAGCCCAGCCGGTAGCGGCGCACGTCTTCGGGCGTCACGCTGCCCAAATCACCCTGCACAATCTGGCCGACTTTCTCCTCGATGGTCATGCTGGCGAGCAGCGCGCGCACGCGTGTTTCCAACGCCTCATCGTGTGCCAGTGGCGAACTCGACGCCGGCCAATTCTGTGGATTGACGTCGGCGCTGGCCGCAGGCGCGCTCGCAGTGACGAGTGGCGTAGCCTGCACCGCTTTGCCGGTCTGCGCACAGCCGACCACCACACCCGACAAAGCGACGCCAAGCAAAAGACGCTCAGTTGCTTGCCGAATACTGGAGCTTGCAATTTGTGTGTTCAAGGCGCCTCCGATGACACGTGGATACTGAAGCGACAAAGCCGTAGCCGAGGCCAGTGGCGCGCATTATTGCGCGCCGGATGACAGCGTTGTCAATTGTGCGATGCAGCACACGCCCTGCGCCCCGCAGCCCCGCGCAACAGCCCGGGCAGCCAGTCGCCGCGGTCCTGTCGCGCGCTGTGATTGTCTGCAGCAATTGTGAACAACGAACACTTCGATCCGCGTCACGAACTATGTACGCTACCCGACACAATCCGAAGGAGCGCATCATGTTTGAGAAATTCTCGCGCAGCTGGCAGCTGATCAAGGCAAGCGCCGATGTACTACGCCAAGACAAGGAGCTGCTGGTGTTTCCGGCGGTATCGGCGGTCGCGGGCTTGTTGGTGATCGCAAGCTTCGTGCTGCCGTTGTTTGGCATGCTCGACCTGAAAGCAATCGAAGCCAATTCGGATTCGATTCCACCCTGGCTGTACGCATGGGTTTTTCTATTTTATCTGGTGCAGTATTTCGTGATCTTCTATTTCAATACCGCACTGGTCGGTGCGGCGATGATCCGACTCGAAGGTGGCGATCCTACGGTCGCCGATGGTTTGCGCATTGCCCGGTCCAAAATTCGCGTCATTCTCGGTTATGCCGCCATCGCGGCGACCGTGGGTATGATCCTTCGCGCCATCGAAGAACGCGCCGGCTTCATCGGTAAATGGATTACCGGTCTGATCGGCGCGGCGTGGACCGTGGTCACTTTCCTCACCGTGCCGGTGTTGGTGATGCGAGATGTCGGGCCGCTGGACGCGGTGAAGGAAAGCGCACGCCTGCTCAAAAGTACCTGGGGTGAGAACATCATCGGCCAAGGCGGCGTCGGCGTGGTATTTGGCCTGGCGCAATTTTTAGTGATCTTGTTGACCATTGCGATCGCCGCTGTGCTGTTTTCCGGCGCCCACCTGGCGCTGGCGGCAACGGCGATTGGCGTCGGAGTTGTGGTGATGATGACGCTCGCGCTGGTTCAGGCCGCACTATCGGGCATCTATTCCGCGGCGCTGTACCGACATGCCGCGGGTCTTGCTCCGAGCCCGGGATTTGATGGTGCCCTGTTGACGCACGCGTTCGCTCCAAAACGGAAATAGCCGGGACTGCCGCGTCGCGCGCGCCTTCTGCAATCGGTGGGCGCTGCGGCGCGGCTCAACGTCGCGCACCTCCAGTTGCTGATTGTTGACAACTGGACACGCACAGCGTCGTACCATCGCACATCAGGGCCCGGGGGCCTTGGGATCGTGAAATGAGGTCTTTCGCCAACGCGGGTGTTGGTTCTTTGCTGCTGAGCGTGCTGCTGCTCGGCTGCAGTGCGCGCGCGTTCTGCGACACAGCTGCCGCTGCACTGCCTTTGCCTCGACACGCCCTGGAAGCGAAGGCACTGTTTGATCCAGAAACGGTGCTCATGCAGCTGCCGGCATTGATCAAGACTGCACAATCCACGGAAAACGAGCGCGAGCTCGCCTTGCTCTATCTGGCTGAAGCCAACGCTTGCCGAGTGATTGCCAACTGGCAATGTCAACGCCGCGCCGGTGCCCAGGCAGTGGATGCGGCCGAACGCAGCGGCGATCCTGTCCTGATGGTGCGCGGCCTGATCAACGATAGCCGCGCGCGTATGGCGATGCAGGACTTCACCGGCGGCGAACAGGTGCTCGGACGCGCCGAATTGTTGTTGAAAGCAACACCGCACAATGAACTGTCGGCCGATATCTCGCTGGCCTACTCGTCGATGAGTCATGCCATCGGCAAACATCAGCTTGCCGCCGAATACGCCAAACGTGGGTTGCAGCAGCTCGGGCCCGATGGCGCGATCCAGATGCGCGCGCGTCTGCTGCGCAATCAGTCGCGTGCCAACGCGCAACTTGGCAAACGCGAGGTGGCGCGCGCGTTGCTGGCGCAAGCCGTAGCCGCCAGTCGCCTACTCAACGATCCAAAGCTGAGTGCCGAGATGTACCTGGAGTCGGCACGGCTCGCGCGGCAGGACCGCGACTATGCCAGCGTGTTGCACAACGCCGAGCAGATCTTTGCGTTGGCCAGGCAATTGAAGAACTCGCAACTGCAAGGACTCGGGCATGAAGTCAGCGGGTTGGCCGCAATGGATCGCGCTGACTTGCCAATCGCTGCGAGCGAGCTGCGCGCAGCGATCCAAACCTTTCGCGAATTGGGGCTGGATCGCGACGAGTTACGCGTCGGCCGTGACCTGATTGGTGTCTTGCTCGAAATCGATGCACCAAAGGCCGAACTGGCCCGTGCCATGCGCAGGGTCATCGAACTCGATCGCGGCGTGCTCAGCAACGACCGCGCACTGGCCGCCGACGACTTCGATTCGCGACTGAAGTATGCCGAACAGCAGCTCGATGTGTTGCGACTCGGAAGCGAGGCAACGCTCGCGGCCGAACGCGCCGACGCACTGGCCCGCCGCAACCGGTTGGCTCTGGCGCTGGGTATGCTCAGCCTGGCGACGCTGCTGGTTCTGAGCGTGTTCTTCTGGCAGCAGCGGCGTTCCAACCAGCGCCTGCGCGCCGCGGTGACTGCGCTGCGCGAGAGCCAGTCACGCGCCCTGGATGTGCTACGTCTGAGTCGCGGCTATGTTTTTCTGCACGACTTCGAGGGGCGCCTGTTGATGGCCAATCCAGCCGTTGCAGAAGCCCTCGGCCAGCGCGAGGACCAACTGGTCGGCCAGCCGCTCGCAGAATTTATCGCTGACGCTGACCAGATCGCATTTGCCGATTATCTGTTGCGCGTGCAGAGCAGCGAACATGATGAAGGGCTGATGTATGTGCGCCATCGGCGCGGCGGCGCGCGCTGCTGGCGATACAGCGCGCGACTCAACGCCCAGGTGCCGGAACATGCCTACGTCATCGGGCACGCCGTGGACGTAACCGATCAGGTGCAACAGACCGAGGCGCTGCGCGAGCAAAGCCTGCAGGACGAGCTGACCGGCTGTTACAACCGCAGATATCTTTCTGTGTTCGAGCGCAGGCACAGCGAAGCGCAACGCTGGGCGGTGATCAATATTGATCTTGATCATTTCAAACGCATCAACGATACCCACGGCCACGAACGTGGCGATCAGGTGCTGGTCGAGGTCGGACATTTTCTGCAACAGCATACGCGCGCCGGCGACGCGGTAGTGCGTGCTGGCGGCGACGAATTTCTGCTGCTGCTGACGGATGCAGATGATGATCTCGCCGAGCACACGGCAATGCGCCTGCGCGATGACCGGGCGCTGGCGCCGTGCGCGTTCTCGCTGGGCTACGCCGTGCGGCTGCCCAACGAACTCCTGCCCGACACCATTGCCCGCGCTGATGCCCAGATGTACCAGTCGCGCAGCTGGGCTCGCGGTGTCATCGGTGAGCTTCGCCACGGCTGAGGAACACTACCGAAATGCCTGACCGCGGCGGTGATCAACGTAGTGTCACCCATCTCTGCTTGCCCCGAATACCGTTGCGCGTTTTGACTGCGCTAATCTGACGGCTTCGGGCGACGAGGAATTGGCCCAGTCGACAAACTCCATTGAGGAAACGAGAAATGCTCAAGAATAATTTGGCCCACGGCGTTCGCATGTGCGGCGCGGCTGTGTTGGGTGGTTTGTTGATCACGGCCTCAGCGCTGGCGACGCAGTTGACGCCTGCCATGCCGCCGAGTGCAGAGCGAGAGAGCGCGCCACCCGCATCGATCGCACGCCCGAGAAATGAACTGTCCGATGCCGAGCCAGTCGATCCTGCGGAACAGCGTCCCGCGGTATTTCCCCCAGCGCGGCCGGACCGACGCGGCGTTGCCGTATCCTGGCAACAGCGCGGGCCCGCACCGACGCAATCAGCGCAGGTCAACGTGCCACCCGGAGACGAGGTCTGCGGCGCCATTCAAAGCATCGCCGCGCATCCCTCAAACGCCGCAATCATTTTTATTGGCGCGGTAAACGGCGGCATCTGGATGACCAGCAACGCCACTGCCGCACAACCCACCTGGGTCGCGCAAACAGCAGACCTGCCTTCGCAGTCGATCGGCGCGATTGCATTCGACCCGACTGATGCAACCAACCAGACGTTGCTTGCCGGCACCGGGCGCTTGGGCAACTTCGCGCAACGCGGCGACGATGAGATCGGCGTCTATCGCAGCATAGACGGCGGCGCCAACTGGAGCATGCTGGGCGGCGCGACTTTGCTCGGCCAGAAAATCGTCGCCGTGGCCGCGCGGGGCCCCATACTGATGGCGGCATCCAACAATGGTGGGTTGTTTCGCAGTATCAACAGCGGCGCGAACTGGACCCTGGTGTCGGGCAGCAACGGGCTGCCCACCGGCGGTATTTTCGATCTGGTCGGTGATGCCGGCGACAATGCGCGTTTCTATATCGCGGTGCGCGGCACCGCGCCCAAGCTGCTGCGCAGCGACAACAGCGGCGCCAACTGGATCGACGTCACCACCGGAGTGAGCGGCCTGGTCGCGACGACCAACAACATCAAGCTATCGGTCGGCGCCTCCTCGACGCTGTTCGCGGCCACCGTTGATACCGGCAGTTTGAACGGAGTATTCCGCAGCGCCAACCAAGGCAGCAACTGGACGGCAATGGATGTACCGGTGATCCATCCAGGCGGGCAGGGCTTTCCGAATACTTCGATCGCAGCCGACCCGGCCAATGCCAATCGCGTCTACATTGGTGGCGACCGCATCGGCTCAAGCCCATTTACCGGCAATCTGGTCCGCGGCGACGCCTCGCTGACAGCGGGCAGCCAGTTTGTCACGATCATGGACGGCAACGGCGGCAATACGTCCCCGCACGCCGACAGTCGCGACCTCGCGTTCGACGCCAATGGCAGTTTGTTGGAGAGCGACGACGGCGGTATCTATCGCCGTACATCGCCGACATCTTCGGCCGGCACCTGGGGGTCGGTGATCGGAAATCTCAATGTCATCGAAGTGCACGACTTGGTCCAGGATCGCGTCGCCAACATCATTTTCATCGGCACTCAAGACAACGGCACGCATATGCAGCAGACCGCCGCCAACCTGCGCTGGACCTTTATCAACGGCGGCGATGGCGGTGATGTCG
>JANMSL010000030.1:0-3442 GCA_031389245.1 Lysobacterales bacterium
CAACATGGCAATCGCGGTCAAGGACGCCGGCCGGTTTCGCGTCAACGTGTTCAAGCAGCGCGGCGAAGTGGGCATGGTGATCCGCGCCATCAAGAGCGAAATTCCCAGCATTGATGGATTACGGCTTCCCGAAGTTCTGAAGGAAATCATTACCGCGCCGCGAGGCCTGGTGCTGGTGGTTGGCGCCACTGGGTCCGGCAAGTCGACCTCGCTCGCGGCGATGATCGATTTTCGCAACACCAACTCGAGCGGTCATATTCTGACGATTGAGGATCCCATCGAGTTCCTGCATCGGCACAAGCGCTCCATCGTCAACCAGCGCGAAGTCGGGCTGGATACGCACAGCTATAGCAATGCGCTGAAGAATGCCATGCGTGAAGCGCCCGACGTGATCCTGATTGGCAAAATCCGCGACATCGACACCATGGAAGCCGCCATTGCGTTCTCGGAAACCGGCCATCTATGTCTGGCCACATTGCATTCGAACAACGCCGATCAGACCTTGGAGCGCATCCTCAATTTCTTCCCCGAGGGCGCCCACAAAAACGTACTGATGAATCTGTCGTTGAATCTCAAAGCCGTGGTGTCGCAACGTCTGGTGATGGGCAAGGACGGAAAACGCCTACCCGCGGTCGAGATTCTGATCAACACTCCGATGATTCGCGATCTGATGCGTCGCGGCCAGGTGCACGAGATCAAGGAAGCGATGGACCGCTCGCTGGAAGAAGGCATGCAAACCTTTGACCAAGCGCTGTTCCGGCTCTACAAGGAAGGCAAAGTCGAACTCGAAGAGGCATTGAACAAGGCTGACTCGCGCGACGGGTTGGCGCTCAAAATCCGCCTCGCCGAAGGTGGCACCGGCGATACTCACGATCCGTTTGATCCAAACGCGTTCTGATTGTCCTGCGGGTCCTGGAGCGGCTTGAGTGCGAGCGGCGGGTGTGGGAGCGGCGTAAGCCGGAGCGCCGAATCCAACGTGGCGTCCAAGCATCGCGGCTCACGCCGCTCCCACGAAACGGGTGGCCTTGGGCTACTGCCAGACAGATTACCCTTGCGGCGCGTCGGGCTGGTTTTCCGGTCTCGCCTTTTCGAAGGCAGGCAACGCCATGCAGGTGGCGTGGATGCGACGAATGGTGGGCCAAGCTGACAGATCAATGGTCCAGCGCTGCGCATTGTAAATCTGTGGAACCAGGCAGCAGTCCGCGATCGACGGCACGTCACCTTCGCAGAAGTCGCCAGTGGAAGGACTGTCGATCAATATCTTCTCTAGAGCGTCGAATCCGAGCGTGATCCAATGCCGAATCCAGCGCTCGCGTTCGATTTGCGGCATGCCGTCTTCATTTTCCAGATACTTGAGCACGCGCGTGTTGTTCAGTGGGTGGATATCGCAGGCGATCAGTTGCGCTAGTCCGCGCGCGCGCGCGCGTTCGCGCGCCGTGCCGGGCAGCAGACTGGCGCCCTCATACATTTCTTCCAGGTACTCAATAATCGCCATCGATTGGCGAATCACGCGACCGCCGTCGATCAGTACCGGTACCAACTCTTGTGGGTTGACTTCCGAGAACGACTCGGAGTGCTGCTCCCCGCCGCCCTTAGTCAGATCGACCGGAATCAACTCGTAGGGCAAGCCCTTGAGATTGATTGCGATACGGACACGGTAGGCCGCGCTGGAACGCCAGTAGCTGTAGAGGCGTAATCCCGAGTCACCCATGATCCGATCTCCCTGTCGGCGGATACGTTGAATCTAGCGGAGCGTCGCAGCGACAACAAGCGGCGGCGCTCACATGTTGCAGGCCAGAAGGTGCGCGTTGGCAAAATTGCCTAGAGTTTTTCGATGCGTTGCTCGATCGCGCCGAAAATGTCGCGCCCATCACGATCCAGCATCTGAATCCGTATGCGATCTCCAAAGTGCATGAATGGTGTACTCGGCTTGCCATCGCGTAGTGTTTCGACGGTGCGCCTTTCGGCAAAACAGGACGCGCCCAGTGCGGTGTCTTCGTTGGCGACGGTGCCCGAGCCGACAATTGTGCCCGCCGACAGTGGCCGCGTTTTCGCTGCATGTGCAATCAGTTGAGCAAAGTTGAACTGCATGTCAACGCCGGCCTCAGGTGCTCCGAACCAATCGCCGTTGTAATGCGTGAGCAACGGCAGATGCAGCTTGCTGTCCTTCCAGGCGGCGCCGAGCTCATCGGGTGTGACGAACACCGGGGACAGCGCCGAACGTGGCTTGGACTGCAGGAATCCGAATCCCTTGGCCAGCTCGTCCGCGATCAGAAAACGCAGACTGACATCGTTGACCAGCCCTATGAGCTGGATGTGCTCAGCTGCGGCACCGGCACTCACCGCCATCGGCACATCGTCGGTAATCACCACGACCTCAGCTTCAAGGTCAATGCCGTAGTCTTCGCTGACCACGACCACCGGATCACGCGGTCCAAGAAAACCGGCGCTGGTGGCCTGATACATCAGCGGATCAACATAGAACGACGCTGGCACTTCAGCACCACGCGCCTTGCGCACGCGCACCACGTGCGGCAGATAGGCGCTGCCGTCAACAAACTCGTAGGCGCGCGGCAGCGGCGCCGCAAACAGATTGAAATCGACCGCGAACACGACCTCGCCGTTGATCGTTTCGGCCTTGCCGATATTCAATACTTCGGAAATCGCATTCAATCGCGGCGCCGCCTGCTGCCAGTTCTCGAGCGCGTGTTGCAGCGTGGTGGCCACGTCCGCAACGCGCACTGCGCGTGTGAGGTCGCGAGACACCACGACCAAGGTGCCATCGCGTCCGCCTGCTTTGAGTGAACCCAGTTTCATCGAATGATTCCTTGCTGCATTGTTTTTTTGGGGAACGCGCCTGTCGAACACAGCGATGGCGTGGGCGGCAGACCAAACCTCAGCACTTTTTGTCCGCGTTGAAGTGCCTTTGCAATCCCGCCCAACACTCCTGATAGTCGACCTGCAGCTGCGCGGATTGCATCGACTGAGATGTCGGGCGAATCACCGAGCGGGTTTCGAACATGAAGGCCATGGTATCGGTGATCACATCAGGCCTGGACAGATCAGCCGCCGATGCCTTGGCAAACGTCGCCGCATCCGGACCATGCGCGCTCATGCAATTGTGCAAACTGGCGCCGCCAGGCAAAAAGCCGTCGGCCTTGGCGTCGTAAACTCCGTCAATCAGACCCATGAACTCGCTGGCGACATTGCGATGGAACCACGGCGGACGGAATGTGTTTTGCGCCACCAACCAACGCGGTGGGAAAATCGCCAGATCCAGATTGCCCACGCCCGCGGTATCAGTGGGCGAAGTCAGCACCAGAAAAATGCTCGGGTCGGGATGGTCGTAACTGATCGATCCAATCGTGTTGAAGCGACGCAGGTCGTACTTGTAGGGCAGGTAATTGCCATGCCAGCCGACTACGTCGAGCGGCGAATGCCC
>JANMSL010000159.1:0-3492 GCA_031389245.1 Lysobacterales bacterium
TGAAAAACGGTTGCAGCGCTTCGAAGAATGCGTGCGCCCATTCAACATTCGCCCGCGCGTCCTGCGGGTTGGTCCAGATCGCTTTGAGTTCCGGCACGAAACGCGCGCTGCGGTGTGCGAATGCGGTTGAACTGTCCGGAATTTCTTCGATGTGGCCGCCGGCATGGGTCCAGACAATAAAGCTGTCTTTAGATGGCGCGCTCGCCATGAAACGCTCGAATACTTCGATTGCTTCCGGTTTGAACGCGCCTGGCGGCATCATGCCGGCGCGGATATAGGCACTGCGATTGCCGACCAGGGTGGTGGCGCCATTGATCAGTTCGAACTCGGGCAGCGTGATCTGGTTGAGTGACACCGTCAGCGGGCCAAGCTCCAGCAGCGGCTGCAACAACTTGGCCCCTTCCTGAAAATCGCCGTTGTAGATCGCGGTAAAGCCAAAGGTCTGAATCTGAGTACTGGGATTGGACGGATCGGGACTCTGACCCCAGATTCCATACACCGCCATTTCATTGGGCAGCGACTCCACCCATTCGTTGTAGAAGCTGAGCACTTCGTGCGCGCGTTCCGGCGCAAAGCGAATGCCGCCAGTCAGCATTTTCTCGGTGTTCGGGTAGTGCACACAGATTTCCATCTCGACCGCGACGCCCCAATTGCCACCGCCGCCGCCGCGACAGGCCCAGAACAGATCACGGTCGCCGGCATCAGCCGCATCGGCGCTGAGGCGCCTGACTTTTCCGTCAACGGTTACCAGGGTAATTGCCAGAAGATTGTCGACACTCAGACCATAGGAGCGCGACACGAAACTGTAGCCGCCGCCCTGCATGAAACCCGGTATGCCCACTGTGGGGCAACCGCCGCCGATCGGGATCAAGCCAGTATTTGTATTGATCAAATAGACATAGACATCGTGCCAGCGTGCGCCCATCTGCACCTTGACCACACGCTTGTCGATATCGAGCTGGATGCGCGTCATCAAGCTCAGATCGAGCACGATGCCGCCGGCGTTCAGGCTGTAACCCGCAGCACTGTGACCACCGCCTTTGGTAGTCAAGCGCAGACCGTGCTGCTGCGCGAACTGCAGTGTGAGTACGACGTCCTGGGTGCTGTTGGCCTGCACAATAAAACGCGGACGCAATTGCACGCGACCATTGTCGATTGCAACCGCGGATTGATAGGCGCTCTCGCCCGGCAGCAAGATCAAGCCGCTCAATCGGCGCTGCAACGCCGCCAGATCCGTTGGATCCATCATGCTTTGCCTCCCCTGTTTTAGGCGGTGGCGACAAACGTCCGCAACCGCAGTCGATGAGTTTGCTGACGCAAAGTCATCGTGCGTAAAGGTATGCCGAATGGATTCGAGCGGAGAGCTGTAAGACTTTGCAGGTTGACTTTCGGCTTCGCGGAGAGAATCCTGAATTATCGCGTCCGGATATTGTCCCGATGCGACGCGACGGCAGCGCTCGTTTCGCGCAGCGTCAACGGCTGCGCACTTCGGCCAAACCTGCAAGCGCCCGCGCGCGCCAGATCGGCACCTGGTGTCAGCGTCAGATGTTGATGCTGGTCGGAATCAGACTCGGCTTGAGGTACTCGTACAGCACCGCACGCTGCAGGTTGCGCGCGTCGATCTGAGCATCGACAACTTTGAGTGCGGCCTGAAATTTCTGCAGCGGCCCACCGGATTGCGTGATGCGCGGATCGCGGAACCAGATCGGGTAAGGCCAGTGATTGACACGATAGTCGCCCAGCGGGCGATAAAGCACCGAACCGAGCAGCCACAGCGTGCTGAGCTGCTGCTGCGCCTGTGGAAGCGGCGGTAGAACTTTCAACCATTCCGCTTCGGTGGGCACCGGTGTTGGAACCGGTACGGGTGCCCAGGCTGCGCCGCTGATGGCCGGTGCATAGCTCATCAAAGTGCGCTGCGGGAAATTCACCGCGGCGTGTTGTGCACTCGCAGTGAAGACAATCATCGTCAGCACTTCAATCAACTGTGCGCGACTGCTGATCGCGGTAAAGCCCTTGATCTTGCCGAACGACTGCAGCTCGCTGGTCCATGCGACGAGCTCGTAGTCGGCGAGGACTTCGGCGTCGCCGTGATAGTAGACATTCACGTAATCGCGGACCCAATCATGAATTGCATTCCAGACCAGCAGGGCATCATCGCGGTAGGGATAGTCGGGCAGCGCCCTAGCATCGTCGACGCGTCGCTGCTTGAGGTTGTTGGGCAACATGAAGGCATAGAAATCGAACGCCAGCCGACCGGCGCTCGCGGTTTGCTGGGTGGACGCAATCGTCCCCGCAAAGATTTTATCGATCGGACCGCCCGCCGCGATCAGGCTTCCGGCTGCCGCGTTGTTGATGAACAACGTACCTTCGAAGTGCGGCAGCAGCAACGCATTGATGGGATGCTCAGCGGCAAGCTGACGATGCGTCGCCACGGCGAAGGCCTCAATCAACAGATGGGTACGCGCCAGATGCACAAACAATTCGTGGTAGTTGCCCTCGGCGACCTGCACCATGTTACGCGCCATCTGCCACGCCCACCATCCGGGGCTGGCGTTGGAATCAACACGCAAAAACATCGTGTTCGCAACCGGCTGCTGTCCCAACTGAATTGCTACTGGCACCAGTGAGCGGCCGCCGCTGGGAACCGCAAACAGCGCAATCGGCATGCTGACGTACTTCTGCGCACCATCAGTGGTACCGGCCACCAGCGTCTCGAGCTCGGCGTAGTCAATCAAATAAAGCCGCTGTTCCGACAACGCGCTGGCCAGATCGTCGGTCGCCCCCATGACTTGCTGGTACTGCGCATTGCTGAGAGGGAAATTGGCCGGCAGCTGCTCGATGCCTTGCAACAGTACGCTGTTTGGACCGGCGACACGCATGCGCGCGAACGCATCATTCTGCATGAACTCGTCAGCGATGGCCGGCAAGGGCAGGGTGATAAAGAGATCGCGATAGCGCTCCAGCCCGCGCGGGGCAGTGTCGTCGAGATAGCTGGATGCGATCAGTGCCTGAAGCGCGTCCAGTTGCGCGTTCAATCGGATCCGATGCATGCAAGCGAGTGCTGAAGCCGCGTGCGCGACCACACCCAGAACACTTGCGCCTGGCGTCTCGTGCTCGCGCCTGATTACCGCAACTGTCCGCCGCATGTCGTCAAGATGCGACTGAAGCGCGGGCCCACCAGACTGGGCGAGCATGCGATCGCCGCCCGAAATTTTTACCAGCAACTGGTTGGCGGCAATGTCGATCGCAACCTCGGCGACCTCGAGCAACCATGCGATGGTTGGACGATCATCTTCGGGCACCAACTTCGCCAGCGGCACGCCCGGGAGGCTGCTCACTTGGTCCGTCCATTGATAGGCCTGCTCGGCACCGGCAATCTGGTCGCGGCGCAGCTGCTGCTCGCGCGGATTGTCGTCTTGCGGCAATGATGGGCGGTTGCGCGGGTTGCTCAGTAGCATGACGTCCTCGATGTCGGGCACCGCGCCGATGCAG
>JANMSL010000228.1:0-5818 GCA_031389245.1 Lysobacterales bacterium
CTTGGCTATGCCCTTGTGAGCGAGAGGCTCGCTCCGCTGACGGTCACTCAGGGTGTGTCAGCGCATGCAAGGTGGGTGCAACCCACCATTGCGCAGCGTTCGAGAATGGAGGGTTGCACCCACCCTACGACTCAGTGAAGCGTATTGGGGTTTGCTCCGCTGCGTTGGGGTTTATGATCAGTAACAGGGTGATAACAAGTTCTGCGCCGCAAGCCGCGTGCTAGGTCTCAACACTTCGCCATACCCATGGCAATGCAAAAGCCATAAGCAAGGCACCGTAGATACCGGCAAGCGCGTCGTCCAGCATGGCGCCAAAGCCGCCGTGCAATTCGCGATCGGCGACGGATGCGGGCCAGGGTTTGAGAATATCGAACACGCGAAACAGCACAAACCCGATCGTCAGTTCGGCCCACAGTGGCGGCGCGAATCCAATGTGGGGCCAGTATGCGGTCGCCGGCAGCAATACGATCCATTGGCCAACCCATTCATCCATCACCACTACACCCGGGTCTTCTCGTCGCAACCGCGCGATCACCCAATCGGCAGCAAAAACACCCAGCCCAAACGCCAGTGCGCAGCCACCAAGTACGGCCCAAGGACCGTAGGCACGCAATCCGAGGTAAGGCAGCAATGCCAACAGAGAGCCCACCGTGCCTGGCGCGACCGGCGACAGTCCGCCGCCGAATCCACTCGCGATCCAGCCCCAGGGATGCTTGAGCAACATGGAAATCTGTGCGCGCGTCATGGGGTTCATTGCGCTCATGCAAAATGATCCCAACCCGCTTTTTCGATGTGGATCAAATTACCCTGCAGGTCGCGAATGCGCAGCCCGGGTTCGGCGCTCACGTGGCCTATGGCACAGAGCACAGCGCCCGTGCTTTTCACCGCCAGCTCGGCTGCTTGCAATCGATTCGGTGGCACCGTCGCCAGCAAGACGTAGTCGTCGCCGCCACTCAACACCAGCCGTGTCGCCTGCTCCACCGCGAGCACCTCACACAGCGCCTGCCATCCGGGCAGCAAGCCAAGCTCGATATCGGCGCCGGTATCACTCAGACGCAGCACGTGCCCAAGGTCTGCAGCCAGCCCATCACTGATGTCGATCGCGCTGGATGCGTAATCCCGGAGCGCGATCCCCTGCGCGATCTGCGGAACCGGACGATCCAGAGCAGATACGCATTGGTGATCAAAGCGATTCGGATCCAATCGATAGGCGCGTCCGCATTCGGGTCGAAGCCCAAGATAATGCAAACCAGCGGCCGCCGCGCCCAAAGCGCCGGTCACTACGATGACGTCACCGACTTTTGCCCCGCCGCGTCGTAACGCCATGCCACGCGGTGCAAAGCCGAGCGCAGTCACGGTGATCGTAAGTGGACCGCGCGTGGTATCACCGCCAATCAATGCAACGTTATGCCTGCTTGCGAGTTCGGAAAACCCGCGAGCGAATGCGCGCACCCAGGCCTCGTCTGGATCGGGAAGACACAGCGCCAACAGGGCAAACGCGGGTGTCCCGCCCATAGCGGCAAGATCGGAAAGGTTCACCGCCAACGATTTCCAGCCGATGTCTTCGGCGCGCGAGTTGATCGGAAAATGACGGCCAGCGACCAGCGTGTCGGTGCAAATCAGCAGTTCGTGTCCCTCGGGCACATCAATCGCGGCCGCATCGTCGCCAATGCCGATGCGCACATCGGGCCGATGCAAAGCGCACGTTGACTGGATCAGGTCGATCAATGCAAATTCATTCATTGAGGCGCGCATTTTGTGGGAGCGAGTCGCGCATGCCACGCTTACTTGCGGTACTCAAGCGCACGACTCTGTGCCGCAAGTTTGTCGAGAACGCCATTTACATAGGTGTGTCCAAAATCGGCGCCGAAGCGTTTTGTGGTCTCGATCGCTTCATTGATCACCACTCGATACGGCACGTCAGCGCGGTGCATCAGTTCGTAGGCGCCGAGCCTGAGCACTGCACGTTCGATCGGATCGACCAGATCCACTTCCCGATCGAGGAATGGTTTGAGCGCGGCATCGAGTTCTTCGCGACGCTTTTCAATGTTCACCAGCAGGTCCTCGAAATACTCGAGATCGGCGACTTCCATTTCCTGTTCGTGCTTGAACTGCGCAATGATGCCGTGCATCGGTGTGCCGGATACCTGCCACGCATAGAGCGCCTGCAGTGCACGACGACGGGCACGACTTCGCGCGGCAAGATCGACTCCATCGGGGCGGTGGTGCTGGCTCATCGGAACATGTCCTCATCCAAATCAAGATCATCCAGCTCGGTGGCCAGACCGCCGAAAGACGTGTCGATGGCCGCCATCACGCCGAGCGTATCCAGCAGTGCCTGTGCTGCTTCAGTCCCTTTATTGCCATGCGCGCCGCCGCCAGCTCGGTCCAAGGCCTGTTGCTCGGTTTCGCAGGCGAGTACGCCGTTGGCAACGGGAACCGAATGTTCCAGTGCCACCTGCATCAACCCGCGCGCGGATTCATTTGCGATCACATCAAAATGCGCCGTCTCACCACGGATTACGCAACCCAATGCGACAATTCCGTCGAACACCAGAGTCTCGGCCAGCGCGCCGGCGACAACGGGCAGCTCCCAGGCCCCGGGAACGCGCACCAAGGTAATGCCGTTGGAGGCAACGCCAGCCTTGTTCAGCGCTGCGATCGCGCCTTCGATCAGTCGATCGACGATCACCCCATTGAAACGCGCCGCCACAATGGCGATGCGCACTTCAAGATCGGAACTGTCCGGATCCAGCATCTGCACACCGCTGCGCAGCATGTTGATGGCGGGCAAAGCCGCGGCAGTTTTTTTCGATACTTTACTCATGGGAATTCCGGAGGCGAACTGCGATGTGCAGTCGATAGAACTTATGGGCGCGGCGCTGGAGTGGTTTCCAGGTGCCCTGGTGCAAAGCAAAAATATCGAAACATGAAAGCGCGGCGTCGTCTTGGTGGTGGCGTCGTTGCGACTCTTGCCAGGTCCAACGGGCCCGGCGAGGGTTGACAAGCAACTTCGGTGCCCATCTACAAGAGCGCCGATTCAACACTTTCACTTGTACCGGTACTTCCGGGTTATGACACCAAGGAACCTCTAGTCGTCCATTGGCGGCGCATAGTCTACCACTTCGAGGCCAAAGCCCGAGAGGCCCAGATAGCGGCGTTGCGTACCGATCACGCGCAGCCGGTGTACGCCCAGGCCGGCAAGAATCTGCGCGCCCAGGCCACTGCTGCGCCAAACATCTGCGGCGCTCGCCTGCGGCCGGCTTTCCTGCCGGAGCCGCGCCAGCCACTGTTCGGGATCAGCGGCATCACCCAGTGCAACAAACACGCCGCACTCCGAGGCTGCAATGGTCGCCAGAGCACGATCCGCAGATACGCCGATATCCGAACGCGTCAGCTGCATCACATCGCTGAGCATATTTACCACGTGCACGCGGACTGGCACCGCCGTGTCAGCGTTCCAGTTGCCGCGCGACATCGAGAAATGCAACGAGTGGCTGTAGCGATCGCGCCACGCAACCAGATGAAAGCGACCATGACGGGTATCCACATCCTGCTCAAATTCACGCTGCAGTGTGGTTTCGATGCGCATCCGGTAGCGAATCAGATCGGCGATCGTGCCCATCTTCAGCCCATGCTGCGCCGCATACTGCTCGAGCTCTGGTCTGCGCGCCATGCTGCCATCGGCGCTCATGATTTCAACCAGCACGCCGGCGGGTTCGAGTCCGGCCAGACGCGCCAGATCGACGCTGGCCTCGGTGTGCCCGGCGCGCACCAGCACTCCACCCGGCCGCGCCGCGAGCGGAAATACGTGTCCCGGTTGATGCAGATCCGCAGGCAGCGCATCGGGATGCACCGCGGTACGGATAGTATGCGCACGATCAAATGCTGAAATACCGGTGCTGACACCCTGCGCCGCTTCGATCGACACGGTGAACGCAGTGCGATGCTGGGCGCGGTTATCGCTCACCATCGGCGGCAAGCGCAACTGCCGGCAGCGCGCCTCGGACAACGCCAGACAGATCAGGCCGCGCGCATGCGTGGCCATGAAGTTGATGTCCTCAGGCCGCACCAGGCTTGCGGCCATGATCAGGTCGCCCTCATTCTCACGATCCTCATCGTCCAGCATGATGATCATGCGGCCGGCGCGGACTTCATCGAGCAGTTCGTGAATGGGTGAGAAGGTCATAGCGGATCGACTCCGAAAGGGCTGCGCATTGTACGGGCGTTGACGGGCGCAACTGGCGGCCGCGGTTACCCGACGATCATGCGTTCGGCGTAGCGCGCCATCAGATCGATTTCGAGATTGACCGGATCGTTCACCACCGTGTCGCCAAAAACGGTATTGGCCAAGGTGTGCGGGATCAGATTGACGCTGAAGCTGTCGGCATCGACCGCGTTGACGGTCAGGCTCACGCCATCCACCGCAATCGATCCCTTCATGGCGACGTAGCGCGCCAGGTGTGCAGGCAAGGTAAAGCGCCAGCGCGACGATCGCGCATCCGCGTCAATGGCAAGCACAGTGGCGATGCCATCAACATGTCCGCTAACCAAGTGTCCGCCGAGACGATCACTCAGGCGCAATGCCTTCTCAAGGTTGACGCGTCGACCCTCGCGCCACGTTCCCAGCGTGGTGCAGGCTAGTGTTTCGTTGGACACATCCAATGCGAACGCATCCGCCTCCAGCAACACCACCGTCAGGCACACACCGTTGACACAAATGCTGTCGCCCACTTTTAAATCGCTGCCATCCAATGCATTGCCAGCGATCCACATCCGTACATCGCCGCCGAGCTCGGCAACGGATCGCAGCTGCCCGATTGCCTCGATCAATCCAGTGAACATTTCTGCTCCTTCGCTTGCGGCCGCAACCGTAGCCGCCAGTCTTCGCCGACCTGGCGAACGTCCTTCAGTTTCCACTCAGCCCGGTCTGTCAGAGCGGCTGGCGAGCGCAATGATAGAAGTGGCCTGGCCGCATCTCCGAGCAGGCAGGCATGCTGATAAATCAACAACTCATCGGCTAACTCCGCCTCTACCAGAGCACCGGAAACAACTGCTCCAGCCTCGACATGCAGTTCATTGACGCCGCGCCGCGCAAGATCTACAAGCACTGCCATCAAATCCAATCGCCCAGCAACTGCCGAGACAGGGAACACCTCGACACCCGCATGTTCCAGCGCCGCACGTCGCTGCGGATCGGCCTGCGCACCTGTGTAGATCAGCAGCGGTGCGGATGCCTGCAACATACGCGCGTGCAGCGGCATGCGCAGATCGCTGTCCAGCACCACGCGCAAAATCTGGGCATGCGGCTGAGAAATACGCACCGTTAATTGCGGATCATCCGCGAGCACGGTGCCGATGCCGGTCAGCAGGGCCGAGGCACGTGCACGCCAACGATGTCCGTCATTGCGCGCGGCCGCGGTAGTAATCCAATTGGAGCTGCCATCGGCCAGCGCCGTGCGGCCGTCCAGGCTGGCGGCCAGTTTGATGCGCACGAACGGTCGGCCGCGTTCGATGCGACTGAAGAATCCAATATTGAGTTCGCGTGCTTGGGCGTGCATCAGCCCGACCTCGACCTTTACGCCGGCGGTACGCAGCCGTGCCAACCCGCGGCCATCGACCTGCTCGAACGGGTCCTCACAGGCGACCACTACGCGGGCAACGCCGGCGTTGATTAGCGCATCCGCGCATGGGCCAGTGCGGCCCTGGTGCGCACAGGGTTCCAGGGTCACGTAGGCGCTGGCACCGCGCGCGTGCTCGCCGGCCTGCGCCAGCGCGTACACCTCGGCATGCGCTTCGCCAGCGCGCTGGTGAAACC
>JANMSL010000242.1:0-1527 GCA_031389245.1 Lysobacterales bacterium
CGGCATGCACCTGAAATACCGGCCACAACTGGTCGATGAGCCATGCGGCCGGGCGGACGGTGAGCTCATCGATGAACACCCGCTCCATCGCAGAGTCCCGCGCCATCTCCCAGCCGTATTGCAGGGCGAAAAAAACGGCCAGAAAAATCAGCAGCACACGCCAGGGTTGACGCCGGCGTGCTTGTGCGTGCGATTCGGCCTCGATGATTTCGGAATGGTTCGGAAGATGCATGAGGCAATGCTAGCGCGCCATTGTTGGCGCCTTGTGTGTGGCGGTATCACCCACCCTGCCCACTCGCAATTTGAATCTTGTCTTGCCCCGGCGAGCGCAACTCAACGCGCGAACACATTCGCTTTCACAATTTGCGGCTCGATACGGAATACGTTCGGATCGCGCGGATTGACGAGCACTTCAACCCAGTGAACGTTCTGGGCGCCAAAGTTTTCCACCCGCGTGACGTTTTCCAGCATCTGGCTGCCAGACGGCTGGACCGGCCCGGCGAGCGGCTTGTCGACGCGGAAGTAGTGGCTGTCGCCGTGCGCCAGCAGCACCGGCTTGCCGAAGGCGACGGCATGCCGGGTGATGCGCTCGAGCACCTTGTTGAAGCCCTGGCGCTGCGGGTCGGCGGCCGGCAGGTCGAAGTTGGGGTTGGCCTGCATGGCGATCATCACGCCAGCCGACTTGCGCGCCGCAGCCTGCGCGAACACCTCGTCGATCCACGCCAGCGCAGCCGCCTCGCGCGCCTGGACTTCGGCCAGACGGTCTGGACGCGGCGCAGCATAGCTGTCTGCCGGGTCGATCTGGTTCCATGGGTCGAGGCCGTTGTTGCTGCCGACCACGTGCACCGTCGCCATTACGGTTCCGTGGAATTCCCACATCATGTTTTCGACATGGCGATCGAAACCCGCCATCGTTGCCTGGGTGCGCACCGGGAAAGGATTCTGGCCGCTCGTCATGCCGGGAACCGGATAATAGATTTCGCGGAACTTGGCCAGGCGTTCGGTCGGCAGGTAGTTGCCGTTGTTGGTGCGGTGACAGTCCGTCCAGTCGTTGTCGCCGGGCGTCACGATCACGCCATCCTGGAGCGTCTGGAACTGGTTGAAGCGTTTTTGCAGCAACGCGTCATCGCAACGCTCGCTGCCCGCTTTGACGTCGCCGGTGTGCACGACAAAACGCACATGCGGCGCCGCGTTGATGCTCTCGATCACGCGGTCGAATTTCGCCTCGACCGAACGCCCGTAAGGCACATCGCCGATCAGTGCGAAGGAGGCCGAACCATGCCGAAAATCGTCTGCGCCGGCGGGCGTACCCAGCGTCAGCAACAAGGTGGCAACCAGCGTACAGAAGGTTTTCTTGATCATTTCAAGCGCTCCAGGTGAATTGCGACGAATCTGCATAACTTACCTGCGCTGTGTTATTGGAATATGTCGCAAGCAGGACATTACCCGGCCCGTTCGGCTCACAGGGCAACGCAAAACCGCTGTAACATCCGCGCAGGCTGTCGTCGCCTGCCACTTGAAACATGC
>JANMSL010000278.1:0-3479 GCA_031389245.1 Lysobacterales bacterium
AGGGCATGGCGCTTGCCAGCATCAACTACCGTTTGGTCAATGCGCAAGATGCGGGTCTGTACGGCGGCATGAGCGCGGTGATCTTTCCGGCCGCCGTGCATGACGTCAAGGCGGCGATTCGTTTTCTGCGCGCCAATGCAGTGGCCTACAATCTTGATCCGCAACGCTTCGGTCTTTGGGGCAGCTCCGCCGGTTCGCATTTAGCAAGTCTGGTAGCACTGTCGAGTGGCAATGTCGTACTTGAAGGCAACGTCGGCAGCCACTTGAGCGCCTCCAGTGCGGTGCAACTTGCGGTTGATGCTTACGGACCGAGCGACTTGTTGCGTATGGGTATGGACGCCTTCCAAGCCGGATTCAACGGCGACGGCTGGGATGCGGCGAACACTCCGCACGCCTTGTTTATCGGTTGCGGGCCCCAGGGCATGGGCGCGATCATCAGCAATATCAATAATCCCGCGGCCCCTTGGCCGCAGTGCGTTGCCCAGGCGAATCTGGCCAATCCTGTGCTGCAAGCCGACGCCTCCGATCCGCCGATGTGGATCGGCCACGCCAACGACGATGGCCTTGTTCCTTGGCCACAAAGTCAGCGGCTTTATGACGCGCTGCAGATGGCCGGCGTCGATTCCGAGTTTGTGCGAGCGCCATCGGGTGGCCACCAATTACAGGAGGCGCAATATCTGCAGGCACGCAGTTTTGTCGTGCAGCAATTCGCCAGCGTTGAGTCGTTATTGTTTCGGGACGGATTCGATTAGCTGCGTCGCTACAGAAGTGCAGGCGAGCGCATGGGTGCTCGAGATAAGGTTCGCGCTTGCGCCGCAACCTAGGGACCCTCTGAACAAGTCCGGAGCCGCGATAGCCCCCTGAGTCAGGGGGCAAAAAACCGCAGGTTTTGACCAGCTCCGCTGTTGAAAGCGGGGGTGTGGCAAGCAATAAGGGTGTAGCGAAGATGATTTGGTGACTTGTTCAGAGGTTCCCTAGGAGCAGTTGCCGAATTTGACGAAGCATCCCTGGATGAGTGCGGAGTCGATGGAGCAAAGGCGAGGGCTGATGGAAACACGAAACAATGGAGCATGTACAGGATGCAGAGTCGGGAAAGCAGGATTTCGCGACGCACCCGCGTACAGTTGCTGCACCGTCGACCAAAGCGGGGTTTTGTAGCCGCGCCGATAGGCCACCGCAACACCGTTTGGCCCGATGCGCCCGGCCACCGCGATCGATCCATCGATCGCCGCGCTGACCATCGCGCTGGTGGATAACGAATTTGTCTCGCGCGTCCAGCGGGTGGGGTCGCGGCGATAGATGCTCACGTTGCCGCTGCCGGGGCGATTGGAGCCAATGATCGGCGAGCCGCCATTTTAGCTCAGTGAAATCACCGCATCTGTGCCGAAGGGTGGGTGCAATCCCCAGGATCAATCGTCATGCAATGTTGGGTTGCACCCACGCTTCTACGCCCGCAGTTCGAGTGTCTGTGAGTCGATTCGCTGCCCCGGTTTTCCTCGGCCAGGCCGCTACTTGCATTCGCTCTGTCCAACGCTTCGCGGCAACCAGTGACAGATCGCTTGCTCAGATGGCCCGCTTTCGACGCTCTTGCCGTACAGCCAAGTACTCACCACTGCCGGAGCGTACAAATGAATCTCTTGAAGTGCTTCGTCTTCGCTGCTTTCGCGACCTTACTGATGCAGGGTGTTGCACACGCCGCCAGCTATACCGTGACGCGCTTTGACGATCCAGTACCCGCGCAGTGCACTGCATTCAGCTGCTCATTGCGCGACGCGATTGCGCGCGCTAACAGCAATCCGGGCGTTGATCGCATCGGGTTGCGCGCGGGCACTTACGCGCTAACGCGAATCGACAGCACGCCTTATTCCCTTGAAGCCGGTGTTGGCGCGCTGTGGGTGACGGAGTCCGTTACCGTTTATGGCGCCGGCGCTGGCACCACGCGGGTGCGCTGGTCGGCTGCGCCACACAACCCTACATCGCCCAGGAACGAACTGTTTGCGGTGGACCAAGACGCCGCAGTGTCGCTCGATATTCGCGATCTGAGCCTGTCCGATGGACGCGGCCCGTATGGTGGTTGTATTCGAATTCATGGACCAGCCTTGCAGCCGCATCAACTTACGCTGCACAGCGTTACGCTCGAGCGTTGTCGCGCTGCTTCCTTTGGGGGCGCTCTCTCGATGAGCAACAGCAATCTCACAATGAGGTCGGTGCAGTTTCTCAACAATTCGGCCAATTCAAACGGCGGTGCAATCGCTTTGTCCGGACATGGAGATATAAACGTCGTCAGCAGCGGCGTGCTGATCAGCAACAACGTAGCCAGCAACGGCGGTGGCGCAATTCAAATCAATGGCTCGCCGGTTCCTACTTTTCCGCAAGTGCTTTGGGTGGACGATGGCAGTTTGCGGATCCTGGGCAATTCCGCAGCGAGCGGTGGTGCAATCGGCATTTTTTTCGGCACGTTGATGCTGGAATCCACCGGAGCCAGCACCGGCAACTGGATCGAGATCAGTGGCAACACTGCCCAGCAGGGAGGCGCGGTGCATATCAACTCCTTGCAGCCACAACCGCTCGCCAGTTTCAGTGGTGTGCGCTTCTTGCGCAATCGCGCGCAAACCGGCGGTGCGTTCAGTTCCAATTCTCCGATACAGCTCAGTCACGCCGAATTCGCCGATAACAGCGCAGACGCAGGCGATGGCGGTGCCATTCGTCTTAGCAGCAGCGGACTCCAAATTGTGCCCAGCGTGTTCGAGCAGGTGAGCTTTCGCAACAATCGCGCCAGCGGTGGTGGTGGCGCGGTGTTCAGTGGCTGCGGCGGTTTCGATGCGATCAACGTGTCCTTTGGCGACAATGGCGCGGCGGCGGAACGCGGCCAGGCGATAGAAAACACCGGCCCTGCGCTATTGCGCCACGCCACGGTGCACAACAATGTGCACCCCACCGATCTATTCGGTTCGCCTGGCATCCAGCAACTCGGCGACGCCAATTGCGGCAGCGAATACACGCAAATGCGCCTCGCCAATAGCCTGGTCACCGATTACTGCGGCTTCAACATCGCCCGTTTGGTCAGTGACGGCGGCAATCAGTTCGGCCCCAACGCCATGGTGTGCCGTGCGAATGCCAGCGATGCGCGACAGTCCAGCGACGCAGTATTTGGCCTAGCCAACGGCAGCTTTGGCGGCCCGTTCGAATTTTGGGGATGGAATGCAAACCAGATCGTGCCGCAGCGCAATTTTGGGATGTCTGGAAACTGCACTGCGACCGACATACGCGGCTTGGCGCGCAGCGATGGCGCTTGCGATGCCGGTGCTTTTGAGCAGCAGCCATGAGACCCGCCATGACCAAGCCAACCCTACTTCCGCGTGTGTTGCTGGTGTGCGGATTGATCCTTACTGCGGACCTTCATGCTGCATACGTCGTGATCCTCGGCCCCCAAGGCAGCGGCACTTTCGGAGATGAGGTCAAGACCCTGCCCAATCGCA
>JANMSL010000293.1:0-3852 GCA_031389245.1 Lysobacterales bacterium
TGTTGCTCACCATAGTTCGTCGCATTGCGGGTCTGATCGCCGCAGTATTCCTACCGCTTGCCGCCGGCGCGGTGTGGTCAGTACTTTCACTCAGGTTTTCGGCCGAGTTGCCGGCTGTGGCGCTGCTTTGCGCGGCCGCCATCTGGCCGGCCCGTCACCATTTGCCGGGGCCACCGGGCGTCATGCGCGGAGTCCTGGGTGCGTCGAGTTGCGCGATCGGCATCGCCTACGCGCACTGGCTCAAGTCGGCCACCGTCATCGCACAGGCCATCGGCGTCGGGTTTGGAGATGCCTTGATGTCGATTGGTGCCGGGCTGACGATCGCGATCTCGCGTGCCCGTTCGGACCCGACCTCAATCACCTTCATTGCGGTCGCGCTGATGCTTTCCTTTTGGATCGGATGGCGCCGCGATGCTACCGACCTCATGGCGGACCAACTGCCCAGCGTCGATTGATCCCGCTCAGACCGAAATCGGTGCTTTGATTGCGGCATCGGCGACGTAGTCTTCGATGCGGATATCTTCGAAGCGAAACTCAAACACATTTTTTACTGCGGGATTGAGCCATAACGTGGGCAGCGTCTTGGGTTCACGCAACAGTTGCAGACGCGCCTGATCCAGATGATTGATGTACAGATGCGCGTCGCCGAAGGTGTGGACGAATTCTCCCGGCCGCAGTCCGCACACCTGCGCGACCATCTGTGTCAGCAGCGCGTACGAGGCGATATTGAACGGCACGCCGAGGAACACGTCGGCACTGCGCTGATAAAGCTGGCAACTGAGGCTGCCGTTGGCAACATAAAACTGGAACAACGCATGGCAGGGGGACAATGCCATCTTCGGCAAATCGCCGACGTTCCAGGCATTGACAAGCAGTCGACGCGAGTCTGGATCACGGCGGATACGCTCGATCACATCGCTGATCTGGTCGATTGCACGGCCATCGCTGGATTCCCAGCTGCGCCATTGCTTGCCATAGATCGGGCCCAGTTCGCCACGCGCATCGGCCCACTCATCCCAGATGGTGACCTTGTTGTCGCGCAGGTATTGCACGTTGGTGTCACCGGCCAGAAACCAGAGTAATTCGTGGATGATCGAACGCAGATGCAGTTTCTTGGTCGTGGTCAGCGGAAAGCCCTGCGCCAGATCGAAACGCATCTGATAGCCGAACACGCTGCGCGTGCCGGTGCCGGTTCGATCGGCCTTGTCCACGCCATGGTCAAGAATATGTTGCAGCAAGTCGAGGTATTGGCGCATCTCTTCTCTCTTCGCTCATCCGATGGCAATTGCGCGGCAAAACCTTTTGCAATGACTTCGCTGGCCGGACCCTGGGTGACTAAGGCGTCGCTTCGGGGACAGTATGCGGTCTGGCAACATGGGTTCGTGACATCCACAGCAACACAATGCCGAGCGCGATCAGCGGAAACGACAGCAACTGCCCGGTCGTCATCCAGCCGAATGCGACGTAGCCCATCTGTTGGTCCGGTTCACGCACAAACTCCACCACGAAACGAGTCAGGCCGTAGACGATGGAGAACACCCCGGTCACCGCATACCGCGGTCGCGGTTTGGCCGAGTAAAACCAGACAATCAGGAACAGCACCACGCCCTCCAGAAATGCCTGGTACAGCTGCGATGGATGTCGCGCCTGCGCATCGAGCAATCCCGCCTCAGCCTGGGCGCGCAAACTGTCCAAGCTCAGGCCCAATTCATCGAGCGCTTTGGGAAAGATCACGCCCCAGGACGCGTCGGTGTGGCGCCCCCACAACTCGCCGCCGATCCAGTTGCCCATGCGCCCAAATCCAAGACCAAGCGGCACCAACGGCACCATAAAGTCGATCACGTCGAAAGCGTGTTGCCGGCGCTTTCGACTCCACCACAGGCCGGCCACACCGACACCGAGCATGCCACCGTGAAAGCTCATGCCACCTTCCCAGACCTTGAACACGCTGAGCGGATTAGCCATCAGTTCGTCGCGGCCGTAGATCAACATGTAGCCGATGCGTCCACCCAGGATCACACCCAGCATTGCGCCAAACATGAGGTCGGAAAACTGCTCGGCACTGATGTCCAGGTGACCGGCACGCAGTCGGCGCATGCCCATCCAGTAAGCGGCGCCAAATCCACACAGGTACATCAGCCCGTACCAGTGCACGGCGATTGGACCAATCTGCACCAGTATCGGATCGATGTCGTGGAAGTAAGCCATCAGGTTGCTCCGTGATGGGCGGGCAGCGGCCCACCATTGTTATCGGCATGCGCGGGGTCGCGGCCCAACTACGCCGATGCTAAAAAACGCGGGCCACGCCCGCGCGATCAATCAACCCGACAAAACGCCGCTTTCAGATAGCGCGACTCCGGCACATGTGCCATCCACGGATGATCGGCGCCGGCACCGCGGACCTCCAGGATTTGCACCGTGCGATTGGCGTAGTAAGCCGCGCGCCGAATCATGTCGAGAAATTCCTCTTCCTTGACCAGACCGGTACACGAGCAAGTCAGCAGAATGCCCCCTGGCTTGATCACGCTCATTGCCAGCTTGTTCATGTCCAGATATTTCTTCAACGCCGGAATAATCTGTTCGCGATCACGCGTCATCTTGGCCGGATCGAGGATTACCACATCAAACTCATCGCCACGATTGCCCGCGTCGCGCAACCACGGAAAAATATCCGACTGGACAAACTTGATGCGCGCCTTGTTCAGCTGGGCATTGGCCTTGGCCACCTCGATGACTTCCTCGTCCATGTCGATGCCGATCACTTCATCGGCACCACCCTGGGCCTTGGCGTAGACCGCAAAACCGCCGCTGTTGCAGCACAGGTCGAGCACAGTCTTGCCCTTGCAGTACTCGGCCAGGCGCTTGCGGTTGTCACGCTGATCGGCAAAGAAACCGGTCTTGTGCCCACGTCCAGGTTCAACGCGAAAACGCAGGCCGTGCTCGGTGATGATTCCTGGCTCCGGCGGCGCCGGCGGATGGCAGTCAAAACTTTCCTGCTTGCCGACGTGGTCGTCAGCGAACCAGTAATACTGACTGTCCGGGAACTGCTCCAGCAACACGTCGCGAATCAACTCACGCAGGCGAAACATGCCAGCGGAGAAAAACTCCACCACCAGCGTGGATCCGAATCGGTCGACCACCAGGCCGGACAGCCCGTCACCTTCCGAATGCACCACGCGATAGGCGTCGCTGACTGCATCGAGGCCCAACAGCTCGCGGCGCAATCCAATGGCGGCACCAATCTTGCGGCGAAAAAAATCTGCATCCAGCGCCTCGTCCGGATCAGCAGTGAGCACGCGAAGTGAAATACGCGAATGCCCGTTATAGAAGCCGCGACCACACCAGGTGCCATCGCGATCGATAATGTCGACGATGCTGCCGGGTCGTGGTTTGACCTCGGGCTTTTCGACCATCTTCTGATAGATCCAGGGGTGATTGGATCGACGTTCAATTTTTAGATGCACCTGCGGCAGGGCATCGGGGGCTGGCGAGACGTTTTTCATCCGCCCATATTAGCCGAAGCTCGTCGAGTACCGCTGAAGTGGCTCGAGTCAGCGATAATACCCGCATGCAGCCCACCTACTTCTGGCACGACTAAGAGACCTTCGGCGCCGATCCCAGACGCGACCGCCCTGCCCAGTTCGCTGGCGTGCGCACCGATGCGAACTTTGAACCGATAGATGCACCGGTGAGTTTCTATTGCCGACCCACGTCCGATCTGCTGCCCAACCCGGAAGCCTGCCTGATCACCGGCATCACGCCGCAGCAAGCGCAGCGCGAGGGCATTGCCGAACCAGAATTCTTTGCTCGCATCCACGAACAGATCGCACAGCCCGGCACCTGCACCCTGGG
>JANMSL010000309.1:0-12988 GCA_031389245.1 Lysobacterales bacterium
TGTCGAGCGCGCGCTTGCGGCCCTGGCCCAAGACCCGCCCGACGTCTTCAACCACAACCTCGAAACCGTGCGCCGCGTTTATCGCGAAGTGCGCCCCGGTGCCGACTCCGACTGGTCGCTGCGCCTGCTGCAACAGTTCAAGCACGAGCATCCGACGGTGCCGACCAAGTCCGGCATCATGCTTGGCCTCGGTGAAACCCTGGAACAGGTGCTGGCGGCGATGCACGACCTGCGCGCGCACAACGTCGACATGATCACCGTCGGCCAGTACCTGCAGCCTTCACGCCACCATCATCCGGTCGAACGCTACTGGACCCCCGATGAATTCAAAAACATTGAAACACTGGGTTTTGCGATGGGATTCCGCCATGTGGCTTCCGGCCCGCTGGTACGCTCGTCTTATCACGCCGACGAGATGGCGCACGCTGCCGGTGTGAGCTGAGCGTACCTGACCTTTAGCACGCCCAGCGTCCGCGGAAACGTGCTGTGATCCGAATCGAAACAGTTAACCGAATCGAAATCCACAATCCATCGCTATTGAACTATTGCCAACGTCGACACACTTACTCCAGTCCAGATACATTTTCTTCTGTCCAGAGACCTATTCGGAAAGCCCATGAACACTCGCCTCAGTTTGATGATTGCATTGGTCCTGGGCTCGTTTGGCGCCACGCTCAGTCATGCCCAGGCACCGTTGCCCAAGCCGTCTGCGGGCCTGACGCCGACCGAGGATTTGAGCAACGCGGCGTTGTGGGCGACGCGCTTTCTGACCCGATTCCACTACAAGCGCGTTCCGTTGGACGACGCCATGTCGGCGCGCATGCTGGACCGCTTCATCGAGTCGCTCGACGCGGACAAGATGATGTTCCTGGCGACAGACATTGACGAGTTCAATGTCTATCGCAAATCGCTGGACGATGCGATTTTCGATCAACAACTCGATCCCCCGTTTGCCATCTATGCGCGCTATCGCACACGCATGGAAGAGCGCACTCGGCACGCGCGCGAGTTGATCAAGCAGGGCTTCGACTTCACCGTCGACGAGCGCTATGAGTTTGACCGCGAAGAAGCACCCTGGGCAAAAACCAGCGTTGAGCTCGACGATCTTTGGCGCAAGCGCATCAAGAACGATTGGCTGCGGCTGAAGTTGGCCGGAAAAAACGACAAGGGCATCGCGGAAACGTTGGACAAACGCTACCGCGGCTATACCGATCGGCTGGGAGATCTCGACAAGGAGGACATTTTCCAGAACTTCATGAACGCGTATACACAGGAGATCGAGCCGCATACCAACTACCTGGGTCCGCGCACTTCGGAGAATTTCAACATCCAGATGCGGCTGTCGCTGGAAGGCATCGGCGCGGTTCTGCAGCGCGAAGACGAGTACACGGTGATTCGTCAGATCGTCAAGGGTGGGCCGGCTGCGAAGAGCGGAAAACTCAAGGCGGGCGACCGCATCGTTGGCGTCGGTCAGGGTACCGAGTCGGCGATGACCGATGTGGTCGGCTGGAAAGTCGACGACGTCGTTGAACAGATTCGCGGCAAGAAAGGCACCACGCTGCGCATCGATGTGCTGCCGGCTGATGCTGGCGCCGATGGCAAGATCGAGCGCATCGTGATGGTGCGTGAAAAAGTCAAACTCGAGGATCAGGCGGCAAAGAGTTCGTTGATCGAGATTGGCGATCCGCGTCCGCTGTCCGCGACCAAAGAACCCGCTGCGGCCGGCAAAGCGAACCAGCCCCGCGCCGTCAGCGACGGGCAGCCGCGGCACCGCATCGGCGTAATCGCACTGCCCACTTTCTATCACGACTTCGAAGGCGCACGCCGCGGCGATGCGGATTACCGCAGTTCAACGCGCGACGTGGTGAAGTTGATCAACAAACTGAAAACACAAAACATAGATGGCCTGGTGGTCGACCTGCGTGGCAATGGTGGTGGGTCGCTTACGGAGGCCACAGACCTGACGGGTCTGTTTATCAAGGAAGGCCCGGTGGTGCAGGTGCGCGATGCGCAGGGGCGCGTCAGCATGGAGCAGGATCGTGATCCCACCGTGACTTGGGACGGGCCGTTGGTCGTGGTGATCGATCGCGAATCGGCTTCGGCTTCGGAAATCTTTGCGGCGGCAATGCAGGACTACGGCCGTGCGCTGATTGTTGGCGAAACCAGCTACGGCAAGGGCACGGTGCAGAATCTGGTGGACTTGGACAACATTGCGCAGAACGAAGTACCCAAATATGGCCAGCTGAAAATGACTGTGGCGCAATTTTTCCGCGTCGATGGTGGCAGCACCCAGCACAAGGGCGTGGTGCCCGATGTCATGTACCCGCAGACCTGGGATCCGAAGGATTTCGGCGAAAGCGCACTCGACAATTCACTGCCGTGGACGTCGATCAAGCCCGCGGACTACGCAATTTCCGGCGATTTGCATCCGTTGGTTCCGCTGTTGACCGCCAAGCACGAAGCACGTAGTGCGAAGGACAAGGAATTCATCTGGTGGGCCGACGACCTTGCCCATTATCGCAAGCAGCGCGAGGAGAAAGAGCTGTCACTGCTCGAGTCTGTGCGCCGCACCGAGCGCGATGTACAGGACAAGAAGCGCGAGCTGCGCAAGCAGGAGCGCATTGCCGCCGGACTGGCAGACAACAAGGCGGACGCTGCGACCGACGATGGCCTTCAGGCCAATGAACGTCGCGTCGTAGACGACGCTGCCGAGACCGACGAAGCTGATGCGCCGAATTTCCTGGTCAAGGAAGCTGCGCACGTGCTGGCCGACGCGATCGACCTGCTGGCTTCGGATCGACGACTTGCCGAGCGCGTAAAGAGCTTCAATGCCCGAGACAGCAGTCTGATCGATTGAATCCGTCTGCTCGCGTGATGCGAACGGTGAGCAGACTGAATCGACCGAGCGTAGGATGTGGTGAGCAAAGCGAACCGCATCGATCCCAGAAGGATCCGGCGCGAAGGCTGCGGTGAACAAGCGAACTGCATCAATCGCTAAATGATGCGGTTCACTTTGCTCATCACATCCTGCCTACGCACAATCCCGACACGCTTCAGCTGTCGAAATCTCCGCCGAAGACCCGGACGGGCTGCTCACTCGGTTCCAACGAGGCGGCGAACATCCGATCACTCGCTTCAAATGCACCACCGAACATCGGAACTTCCGCGGGCGCTGTTGTGACCGGCGCCAGCGCTGTCTGCGGCAGCGTCAACGCCGACGAGTCCAGAAACTGGAACCCGATCACGGCCATCAATGCGATGCCGGCAGAGGCAAACACCGGCGGCATTGCAGCCGAACGCCACCAACTGCGAAGACGGTCGAGCAACTCGGGTTTGTGCAGAGCGCGCAGGTCATCGGCGAGCGCCGACGACAGCGCCTGCGATTCAGTCAGCAAGCGCAACAACACGGCCTGATCCGCGGACTCTGCGATGCCGCGCACTGCATCCAACTGGCGCGCACCCAGCGTTTGGCCGGCGGCAAGCGCCAGCACTTCGTTCACGGTAATACGGCGATCAGCGCTGCCCGGCAGGCCACGGGTCGCGGCTTGGTACATGCTCTGCAAACCCAGGCTCCGCAAACGCTCGTCTGGCACGCGCGCATCCGGCGCTGATCCGTCATTCAATTTGTCATTCATCGATTTCATCGGCACCCAACTCCTTCAGCCTGATCTTCAAATCTTCGATTCCGCGGTAGCTCAGTTGCTGCGCAGCGGCCACCGAACAACCGGTCATGCTGGCAATTTCGTCCGCCTTGAAACCCTGCAGCGCCAGCTGCACTGGCATGCGGCGACGCTCAGGCAACTCGGCGATACAACGCAGCAGCAGCTGACCCCAGTTGCCGTGTCCGGCGTGCCGATCCGGCTGCATGGGCCCGACAAAGCTCGGATCCACCGCTGGCTCGACATCGGGTTCCAGCGATTCGGCGTGGCGCACTTCTGCCCGTCGCAACGCGTCGATCACCGTGGTCGCTACCACCTTCTGTATATAAGACGCAGGGAAGTCCAAAGTTTTGTCACTTTCCAGCATTTTCCACAGCTTGATGCGCACTTCCTGCTCGATATCATCGGCATCCAGCCCGCGGTCGCGCCCGCAATGCGTCTCAACCAGCATGCGCAGGCGCTTGCCATAGCGAATCAGGACTTCCTGCAGACGGGCGTGGTGACGGCTGGACAAGCGTGACTCGGCATTCGACGAAAGTCCGGCATGGTCTTGCATCGAGTCGGTGCTGGCAAGCGCAGGCGAAAGCGCTGGAGCGTTTTTGCCGCCACTGGCAGCCGACCCTGGTCGAAATCGGAGGCGGAACGAAGCAACACCGCAGGTCGCACCCGGACGCGCTCCTGCGATACGCTCTTCACATCAACCGAGCGGGAGCACGGACATGGCAGAGATGAAGAAGAAAGAGTATCTCGAACATCTGGAACCCTTGCAGATAAAGATCGTAGAAATGCAGCGCTGGGTGCAGCACAGCGGCCAACGCATCGTAGTGATTTTCGAGGGGCGCGACACCGCGGGCAAGGGTGGCGCCATCAACTGCTTCTCGCAGGTACTCAACCCACGCTTCTGTCACGTCGTGGCTTTGCCCAAGCCCAGTGAACGCGAACGCACGCAGTGGTTTTTCCAGCGCTACGTCGCGCATCTGCCGGCTGCCGGCGAGCTCGCGCTGTTCGATCGCAGTTGGTACAACCGCGGCGGGGTCGAGAAGGTGATGGGATTCTGTACCGACGCCGAGTACAAACGTTTCCTGGATCAGGCGCCAGTGTTTGAAAAACTCCTGGTGGACGAAGGCATTACGCTGATGAAGTACTGGTTTTCAGTCGATCAGGATGAGCAGGAGAAACGCTTCGCCGAACGCATCAAGGACCCGATGAAGCGTTGGAAAATCTCTCCAATCGATATCGCGGCACGCGCCAAGTACGATGAATACACTGCCGCCCGCGATGCTTTTTTCAAGGCGACCCACACCCG
Source organism: Lysobacterales bacterium (assembly GCA_031389245.1). Classification (GTDB taxonomy): domain Bacteria; phylum Pseudomonadota; class Gammaproteobacteria; order Xanthomonadales; family Ahniellaceae; genus 0-14-3-00-62-12. Next base: position 4,966 of record JANMSL010000309.1, read on the forward strand.
CCACGCGCCCTGGCATGTGGTCGATGCCAACGATCAGCGCCGTGCCCGACTCAACATGATTACGCACCTGCTCAATGCATTGCCCGATTTCAAAGTGGCTGAAGAAAAAATGGATCTGCCGGCGCTCAAGCGCAAGCGTCTGGGCAAGGACATCATCGGCGCCAAGGCGATCGCAGTGCCAGCGAAATACTGAGCGAATGCGGGCAGCCGCAGGTAACCGAGCGGCGGCTTAGGCGTAGCGCTGCCGCAGTAATTCGAAAATCGCGCGCAGTCCCAGTGCTTCGCCACCGCGTGGCCGGCCAGGTCGGTCGCCATCGTTCCAGGCATAGGTGTCCAGATGCAGCCACGGCACCGAATCGGGCACAAAGCGCTGCAGGTACAGTGCCGCGGTGATGCAGCCGGCATAGCGTGACGGGCCGCTGTTGGCGATGTCGGCGACATTCGAATCGAGCATGCTCAGGTAGGGTTGCCACAGTGGCATCGGCCAGATCGGGTCCTGCACCGCGCGACCGGCAGCGACCGCCGCGTCGCGCAGCGCATCGTTGTTGCCGAACACAGGCGGTAAATCGGCGCCGAGCGCAACTCGCGCCGCGCCAGTCAATGTGGCGAAGTCGACGATCAAATCGGGTGAATGCTCGACCGCAAAACTGAGCGCATCGCACAACACTACGCGGCCCTCGGCATCGGTGTTGTCGATCTCCACACTCAGGCCCTTGCGCGTCGCAATCACTTCGCCCGGCCGGTAGGCATTGCTGCTGATCGCGTTCTCGACCGCCGGCACCAGCAGCTGCAGGCAAATCGGCAACTTCATGCGCATTACCAGTTCTGCCAGCGCCAGTGCATGCGCGGCACCGCCCATATCCTTCTTCATGTTGCGCATTCCGTCGGCGGCTTTGATGTCCAATCCGCCGGTGTCAAAGCAGACGCCCTTACCAACAAGGGCGACGCGCGGGTGCGCTGCGTTACCCCACTGCAACTCGATCAGGCGCGGTGCGCGATGACTGGCGCGACCGACCGCATGGATCGCCGGAAATCCCTCGCTGAGTAATTCGTCTCCCACCCATTGACGAAACTGCCCACCGAATGTGCTTGCGAGTGACTGTGCCAGGTCGGCCAGATGCGACGGACCCATATCCTCGCTCGGTGTGTTCACCAGATCGCGGGTCAACGCACTGGCGCGCACCAGCGCATCGAGCAGCTTGGCATCGACACCGGCCGGCACCTGCAAATTGGCCGGTGCGCGGCGCGGCTTGCGATAGCGATTGAACTGATAGCTGCCGAGCGCGAAGCCAAGCGCAGCGCGCAGTGGATCCAGCTGCAAGCCTTCGTCGCTGAGCGCATAGTCGCCTGCGGGTAACTGCATCGGCAGATGCGCCAGAGCATACAAATCGTCGATCTGTCCGATGCCGACGAGCACGCTGCCGATGCTGCCATCCGCGTCCGGCAAAAGACAAAAGCTTGCCGGGGTGGCAGCAAAGTTCAGTGACTGTGCCCAGCGCCTGGCGCGTTCATCTGCGTTGGCCAGCCAGTCGGGCAGCGCGCCGGCATTCAGAATGATGAGGGGTATTGCGCTCATGCGTGCATCCTTTCCTGTGCGCCTGGAATGGCCTCGGCCCACTCGCACAGTTCGGTGAGGTTGCGAATTTCCAGATCTGGTTGCTCGGCATGCGACCAGATGTGGCCGTCGCGATTGAGCCAAACCGCAAACATTCCCGCCCGACGTGCGCCGATCACATCCATCAGCGGATCGTCGCCGACATGGGCAATCGCGTGTGCCGGTAGCTGCAATGCGTCGCAGGCGGCACGGAAAATTCCGGGTTCGGGTTTGGCGGCACCCACGTCGCGCGCCGAGATGCGCGCGCGAAACAAATGCGCCAGACCGATACCCTGCAGGTCGGCGTTACCATTGCTCAATGCGATCAGCGGCATGCGCGCGTGCAGGTGTTGCAGCGCCGCCGCTGCGTCGGCATAAAGTTCGACCTGGTTACGCGCAGCAAAAAACACCTCGAACGCGCCCTCGATCAGCGCCTGCTGTTCGGGGTGCTCACCGATCACGGTGGCCAGCGCCAGCTTGCGTTGTGCAGTGAAATCGTGGGCCAGATGCGGGTGCGCGATGGCTACCTCATCGCGGTGCGCGCGCAGGCGCTCAATCGACCAGTCGTTGGCGACGTGCGCCAGGCGAGCGCTGAGCCATTCGAACAGGGTGCGCTCCGCGCGCACGATGGTCGGCGCGATCGGCCACAAGGTGTCGTCAAGATCAAAGCTGATGGCGCGGATCATCGTGACTCGTCTTTGCGCGGGGGCTTGACTGGCTGGATTGGCAACGGTTTCGCTGCAGGCGTTGCGGGTAATGCCGGAGTCGCAGTCAGCGGGCTGCCGCCCGCTGCCGCCGGGGCTTCCAGCATGGCCAGAATTTTTTGTTCGCGCAGGGCGAAGGTGTCATTCAACATTTCGGCCTCGCGGATCGGCAGCAATTTCTTGCGCTGCATTGCCAGTCGCGACGGGCGATCGGTGCGCAAAAAACGCAGGTAACGTCCGACCGGGCCGGTCGGCCCCTCGCTGGGACGATGCACCACATAGATTGACGTCACCAACAGGTACTCGCCCTGCTTTACATTGCTTCGCGTCGCCGGCACACCTTCCAGCGTCAGGCGCTTGAGTTTGGGATTGTGCAGCACATTCGACAGCGCACTGACCGCCAGGCCATTGGGGTCGATCGCAATTGCTGCCTCGAGCTGCAGGGTATTGAGGTACCAGCGCTGAGCAGCCACCGGAATATGGCCACGACCGAACAGCGCTTTGCGCATGGCGTATTCGATGCCATCCATCGGCCCGGCAACGGCGTTGAGATGGATTGGCTCCCTGCGGCCGCCAAGCTGATCCCAGGTCGTGATACGGCCAGCATAGACTTCGCGCAGCTGACGCAGCGTGATGTTCTTGACCGGATTGCCGGGGTGGGTAATCGCCACGATCGCCTCCCAGGCAATGGGCACAAACACCAGGCCCACTTCCTTCTCGTTGCCAGGATGCATGTCGCGTGCACTCAATGCCATCGTCGCCTGGCCGAGCGCGACCGATTCGATCGCGCTGATCGTGCTCAGCTCGGCGAGCTTCAGTGTGACCTTCTCCTGCAGCAGAAAGCTGGCGGCGGTGTCGTTGCCAAGGGCACGGATCGAGACCACATCAGCGCGCCCATCAATCACCAGCTGCGCACGTAGTGGCGCAGAAAATACGGTCACGGCAAGCGCAAAACCTGCGGCAAAACGGGCGAGGTGATCGGGCACGCGTACTACCAGCAAATGAAGGGCTGAAACCTTAGCATGCGCTCTTCCCGGGAATCGTGAATGGCCCGGGCGGCTGCAGTGTTTTCGTGGTGCCGATCCAATGCTCATTCCATCAAAACATAGAATCCACGTCGCCCACGGACCACGGTCAGCAGCAGTTGCCGAGGTTGTTGCTGGAGGCGCGCTTCCATATCCGCGAGGTTGCGGATTTCAACCTGATTGACCGCGGCGACCAGATCACCATCAACCAGACCATTACGCGCCGCGCGGCTGCCTGGTTCAATCTTGCCGACCAACACACCGACCAGATTTTGCCGGCGCAGCTTTTCGCCCACATCACTGAGCACTGCACCCTGCAGGCGCGCATCCAGCACGCGTCCGGCAAGTTCGCGAATCTCCTCGGGTTTAAGCACAGTCGAAAGCGTCAGCGGCTTCTTGTCGCGCACTACCCCGAGAAATACCTGCTTGCCCACGGGCAGCAGTGCTTCGGTGTTGAGCAGATCGGCGCTGGTTGCGATGCGCTTCTCGTTCAACGCCACGATCACGTCGCCGGTCTTTAGCCCGGCGCCGGCGGCGGCCGAACCGGGTTGCACCAGTGTGACCAGTGCGCCGCGCGGCGATTGCAGACCGAGCAACGGTGCCAGTTGCTCATCCACGTCCTGGGCATCAACGCCGAGCGATCCGCGACGCACCGCGCCAAACTTCAGCAGCTGGGTCATCACGTCCGAGGCAAGCATGGAAGGAATTGCGAAACCGATGCCAACGTTGCCGCCCGAGGGTGAAAAAATCGCCGTGTTGATACCGATCAGCTCACCGTTGAGATTGACCAGGGCGCCGCCGGAATTGCCAGGGTTGATCGAGGCATCGGTCTGGATAAAATTCTGCACGCCCAGCCCCTGCAACCCGGAGCGACCCAGCGCGGAGACGATGCCGCTGGTGACGGTTTGGCCGAGCCCAAACGGATTGCCGATGGCGACTACAAAATCGCCGACGCGCAGCTTGTTGGAGTCCGCCAGCGGCAAGGCGCGCAGTTTTTCGGGGGGGATGCGGATCAGCGCCACATCCGAGTCCGGATCGGTACCGACAAGCGTGGCTTTTAGCGTGCGGCCATCGCTGAGCGTGACCGAAATGTCGTCGGCACCGTCAATCACATGATTATTGGTCAGCACATGGCCGCGCGCAGCGTCGACGACGACGCCCGAGCCCAGCGATTGCTGCACGCGCTCGCGTGGCATGTTGGGCAGGCCAAAAAAATGCTGGAAGAACGGGTCATTGGCAAATGGATCGCGCACCTTCACCCGGGTCTTGGAGCTGATGTTCACCACGGCCGGTGTGATGCGCTCGATCATTGGCGCCAGTGTGGGCAATGGCTGCCCGTCGACCGCCGCTGGAATATCGGCGAGAACCGCGCCGCTGTTGAGGGTCAGCAGCGCGCCGAGGCCGGTCGCAAGCAGACCGCTCGCAAGCCGGCCGCGCCGCGGCGAGCGCAGAGGAATTGAGGGGCTGCCATCGAGGGCGTTGACGCTGCGAAACAAAGCAAAGACAGAACGCTTCATCGGGTTTGATCCTGATACAAAATTTGATTCAACGGGGAATGGCCTATCCAGGACTTGAGCTAACCCGGCTTGATCCAACGGGAATCGAGCCGCAAGACGGCAACTTGGGGGCTGACCCATTGCGGATCAACGGGTAAGGGTGGCCGCGCCGGTAAGCATCGGCATGCGGAATAGTGCGATAACAGACCCGGCCCGGCCCAGCGGGTTCCCGCCCAGGCTGAACGATGGATGGGCGCGAACCCGGCAACCGCATTCCGCGACCGCTGTCACAATTGACTTTACGCTAAACCACGTCGCTATTGGGTCTGGCCGCCTGGGGCGAAAAATCACGCGAATTTCCGTTGACTCACCCCTCCGGCGAGCGTATCGTCCGACCGCGCACTTCACTACATCTTGTGGCCGGGAGCCCCAGTGAGCCCAATCTGTTGGGTTTGTGACCAAAAACAAGCGCAGCGGCTGCCAGTCGCTGCAGCGAGTTGCACGTGCGCCAAAAGCAGATTTGTCAGCACAGCGACGACCTCGGTCGACCTGCTGCGGGCAGCTTCCGCCCAGTGAACGTGATGGTGTGTGGTGCGCGGTGTGGAAGCCGCGCAGTGTGGAAGTCGGGTGCGAAAACGTGAGATTCCGAAACGTGCGGCTTCGGAGCCTCAGATCCTGCAGCCGCAGGTCATGCAGCGGCAGGTCATGGAACGTGCGGTGATGCAAGCGGCGGTTTTGCAGTGTGAAGTCGGATCAGTCGGTGCGGGGAAGGCAGTTGCCGTTAGAGCGACTGTAAACAGATAAAGACGTGAACAAGAAAATGATTGCCCTGTGGGAGGCACAACTGAGATGAGTACGGTACGCCTGGAAGCTGTGGCGCGGGAAACGATGGATATTCCTCTGCAGCCTGCTTCGTTAGACATTTGGGACAAGAAGTATCGATTGAAGTCCAAGCGCGGCGACGCCGTGGACGAGACCATCGACGACACCTACAAGCGTGTCGCCAAGGCGCTATCGGAAACCGAAACGTCTGCCGACAAGCAGCGCTATTGGCACGATCGTTTTCTGTGGGCGCTGCGTCGCGGCGCAATTCCGGCCGGTCGAATCACCTCCAACGCGGGGGCGCTCGAGCACAAGCCGGCCACTTCCACGATCAACTGCACCGTGTCCGGTTCAATCACCGACTCGATGGATGGCATTCTGGACAAGGTGCATGAGGCTGGCCTCACCTTGAAAGCCGGCTGCGGCATCGGCTACGAGTTCTCCACGTTGCGCCCGCGCGGCGCTTATGTGTCCGGTGCTGGCGCCTACACCTCCGGCCCGCTGTCGTTCATGGATATCTACGACAAGATGTGTTTCACCGTGTCCTCGGCGGGCGGTCGCCGCGGCGCGCAGATGGGCACCTTCGATGTCGGTCATCCCGATGTGGTGGATTTCGTGCGCGCCAAACGCGAAGCCGGTCGTTTGCGCCAGTTCAACCTCAGCTTGCTGATCACCGACGAATTCATGCACGCGGTCAAGAACGAACAAGACTGGAAGCTGGCCTTCCCGGTGACGTTGAAAGAAGCCGACGGCCTCGATTTCGATGACGAGTCGAAATTTGTCTGGCGCGAGTGGCCGATAAGCGAAGGCTATGTCAGTAACGATGCCGGCCTAGTGTGCTGCCGCATCTACAAGACCGTGCCGGCCAAGCGCCTGTGGGACATCATCATGACGTCCACCTACGATTTCGCCGAACCCGGCTTCGTGCTGATCGATCGCGTCAACGAAATGAACAACAACTGGTGGTGCGAAAACATTCGTGCGACTAACCCCTGTGTGACGGCGGATACCTGGGTACACACCAGCGAGGGTCCGCGCCAAGTGCAGCAGCTCATCGGTCAGGCATTTCAGGCGCGCTTGGATGGCGCCGACCATGCGACCACTGCCGAAGGTTTTTTCCTGACCGCCACCAAACCCGTAGTGCGTCTGCGTACGGCGGAAGGTTTCAGTCTGCGCTTAACCTCGGATCATCGTGTTCGCCGTGTAGCGCAGGCCACGCGCTGGACTGCTCAATACGAATGGTGCGCCGCTGGCGAGTTACAGCCCGGTGATCGGGTGTTGCTGAACAATCATCGTGACAATGCCGCTTGGGCTGGCGCGCACACTCGCGAAGAAGGTTATTTACTGGGGCTGTTGATGGGCGATGGCGTGCTCAAGTCCGACAAAGCCGTATTGTCGGTGTGGGCGCAAGCAGCCGAAGCCAATGGCATTGCCGGTGGCCTATCCTCTGGCGTGCAAGCGTTGATGCAGGAAGCATTTGAAGCAGCCAAGACCTTGCCGCATCGCGCGGATTTTGCCGGCTGGCAAACAATTGCCGGTCGCGGTGAATATCGTTTGTCTTTAAGCGCGGTGAAGTCGCTGGCCGAGTCGTTGGGTATGTCGGCAGGCAACAAGGCCATCACGCCCGCGCTGGAGCAAACCTCCAGCGAGTGCTATCGCGGTTTCTTGCGTGGCTTCTTCGATGCCGATGGATCGGTGCAAGGCGATCAAACCAAGGGTGTCAGCGTGCGTCTGGCGCAATCGGATTTGCCGCGTTTGGAAGCGACGCAACGCATGCTGTTGCGCTTGGGCGTGTTCTCGCGCATCTATCGTGATCGTCGGGTTGCCGGTTCCAGTGTATTGCCCGATGGCAAAGGTGGTACTCGCGCCTATGCGACACAAGCACAGCATGAATTGGTCATTAGCGGCGATAACCTGTCGCGCTTCGCCGCGTTGGTTGGTTTCGCGGACAGCGATAAGCAAGCGCGTTTGGATCGGGCGCTGGGTCAATATCGTCGCGAGTTGAATCGCGAACGCTTCTTTGCCGAAGTTGAATCGGTTCTTGAAGCTGGTATTGAAGCCGTCTACGACGTGCAAGTGCCGGGCGTAAATGCCTTCGATGCCAATGGCCTGCATGCACACAATTGCGGCGAACAACCGCTGCCGCCCTATGGCTCCTGCCTGCTTGGTTCGTTGAATCTCACCAAGTTTGTGGTCGATCCGTTCACTGATGAAGCGCGTTTCGATTGGGAGGAATACCGCAAGGTCGTGAAAGTATTCACGCGCATGCTCGACAACGTGGTGGAGATCAACGGCCTGCCGTTGGGTGGGCAGCGCGATGAAATCCTGCGCAAGCGCCGTCATGGCATGGGCTTCTTAGGTCTCGGTTCCACCATTACCATG
>JANMSL010000353.1:0-5529 GCA_031389245.1 Lysobacterales bacterium
AAAGCTCGGGAACAGCGGGTACTCCAAAAGCGCTTCGGCTCGGTACTATCGTTCACACTCACTCGGACCGCCATAGTGCGGTCCTTAAAGCTCACGCACTACACGAAAGCCTACGTCCAACGCCGCTTCCCCGACATCGCGATCGCCGCGCACGCCAAGCAATTCCTGCGCCCTACCGCTGCGCCAGGAACTGCCGATGACATGAAAATCCAAGCAATCGCTGCGCGCCGGGGCGCAGGCCTGGACCCATTCAGAAACGTTGCCCACCAGGTCCTGCAGGCCCCAGGCACTGGCCTGATAGCGGCCGACGGTTTGCGTGTGCTCGGCACCATCCTTGCAGTCATGACGGTCGCGCAATACCCGGCGGCGATCATCAGTGCGATCCAGCACGTTGCCCAAACCGCACGCTGACTGGCCCAGCTTGAGCTGCGCGGCTGCAGCGCGCCATTCGGTGAGTGAAGGCAATCGATAGCGCTGGCCGGTACGCCGCGACAGCCATTGAACGTAGGCAGTGGCATCGGCGGCGGTGACACAGACCACCGGATGCTGGCCGTTCTGCCCGAATCCCGGATCGTTCCATTGGTGACGACGGACTAATCCGAGCGCCGAGCCAAGCTCTCGACAGCTCGCATGCTCGCGTGGTTCAGCGCGCTGAAACTGCAGGTACTCGTTGCGCGTCACCTCGTGCACCGCCATGGCAACCCGCACGCCGCCCGATGCGATCACACGCAGCTGCGGTCCATTGTTGTCCCGCAGGCTGCGGCCGGCAACCAATTGCGCGGATAGTTTCTGCCAACGCGGCGCCAATGCGGTATCCGCAACCAACAGCGACTGCAAACCGGCTACAGATTCCGGCGCCTGGCTTTGCTCGGCAGCATCCATGCGCCGCTCGAGCGCCGCGGTTATGCCGCGCTGCATGCGATCGTTGCTGCGGCGCGTTTGCAGCTGTTGCGTGATCACAAACTCACGCAAGCGGGCCTGCAAAGCCAACGCCGGTGCATCGCGGCCGGCATCAATGGCCTCGGCAACGACTGCACCCACTGCGGTAACGAAGTCGTCGGCGACGCCAAGGTACGCGTCAGAGCGCGACTGCGACAATGCGCCTGCAATCAGCGTCGATGCACTTCCGGCTGCGGGATCAAACCAATGGCGGGATTCGATGCGCGCCGGCAATTGCGTCAGCAGTGGATCAATTCGCGCTGCTTCAATGCTCGATGCGCGCGCGGCGGCGACGCTGGACTCGACCGACGGCAACGCACTTTGCTGACGCCAGAGCAAACCTGCAATTGCAATCACCGAAGTCGCCAACAACGTCCAAACCAGAAATGGATGCGCCGAGGGTTTACCAATGCGGACCTTCAACGCAGGAACTACGCGTGTAGGCTCGAACGAATGCTGCAACGGCGCCAGCGCGTAGAGAAATTCATCTGCGCTCTGAAAGCGGTCGCCCGGATGCTTGGCCAGTGCCTTGTCGATCAGCGGCTGCCAGATTGCCTGGTGGCGCGGCAGGCGCGGGATCGGGAGCTCATGGTGTGCCAACGCCATCGCCAGCGGGTCGGTACGTTGAAACGGCGTTGCTCCCGTCAACAACTCATAGGCGACTATTCCGAGGCTGTACAGATCCGAGCGCGCGTCGACGTCGCCACCGCGTGATTGCTCTGGACTCATGTAAGCCGCCGAACCCGGCGCCATGCCTTCGTCAGTGATGCGTACATCACGATGCAGCGTGCGCGAGATGCCAAAATCAGCGAGCCGGGCCCGGTGCTCGCGATCAAAAAGTACATTCTCCGGCTTCACATCGCGATGGATCACGCCTTGCGAGTGCGCGAACCCCAGCGCCTTGGCGATCGCCTCCAGCACGCTCGCGATGCGCTCATTGCTACCGCCGACATCAGCTTTGCTCAGATCCCCGTTTGGCAGGTAGGCCATGGTGTAGTAAGGCAGGCCTTCGTGGGTGCGACCGACGTCGAACACGCCGACGATGCCGGGGTGCTCCAGTTGTGCGATCGTGCGCGCTTCATTCTCGAAGCGCGTTGCCAGGGCCTCGCGCTCCGGCCCCGAAAAACGAACGACTTTGATGGCTACCTGACGGTCCAACGATAGCTGCGTCGCCAGATAGACATGCGCCATCCCGCCCTCGCCGATCGAGCGCTCGAACTGGTAGCCGGGGATGTTGGGAAAGTTTGTGATCACGACGGCAAGTCTACGCTGGGATCGGAATCGGGAACGATGACCTTGGTCGACTGGCCACGTTCCGCAGCAGGCGATTCGCCGCAAACGAACGCAGCCGGCGCAGTCAGCATCGACTTGCAAGTCGGCAAGAGACTCAGCAGGCCACGAATGCCAACTGAAATCAAAAATACCGGCCGAGCGCGAAGCATACAACGGCTTTGATCTGAGCTGATCGACCCGTGTTCCCGCCCATGTTCCCACCCAAGCGATGCGACCTGCGCACGTCACGACGGTGTATGCACCATGCACGTTGGCGTTGCGGCCCGCTCGGCTCAGAGTTCAATCACCATGGGATTGGATCGAGGAAAGGTTGAATTCGTGGCCAGCGCCCAGCGCAGCGACTCGGCAGCGACCGCACTGTGAAACTGCCAGCCGTCGTCGCTGTCATCGACCGGGCCGCGGAAGCCGATGTCGGGCTTATCGATCGAAAGCTCAAACTCAAAGCTATCCAGCGCAACCGACAGCCCGAGACCGCGCGCCTTCAGATACGCTTCCTTGAGCGTCCAGAATCGGATGAACAGCTCGGCGCGCCGAGATTCAGGGCATCGAGTCAGCGCGTCGCGTTCGCGCGGTGCCAGGAATCCGGCAAGATCCATCGCGGTGTGCGTTGCGCTGAGTGGCACTTCGATATCGACGCCCGCGGGCACGTCCGCGAATGCCGTTGCCACCCACCCTCCGGAGTGTGCAACGTTAAAATGCAATGCGCCTGCGTTCAGCACACTGGGCTTGCCGTAAGCGCTGTGGTGAAATTCGATTGACCCCGGATCGAGCCCACTCCAATCAGCCAGCAGTGTTCGCACAACAATGCGCGCTGCAACGAATGCGTCGCGATCCTCGGGACGCCGAAAGCGTGTCGCGCGCGCCGCCTCATCTGTGCTCAACAATCGCCGATCGACTTCGTCCAAACAAGTGCCTGAAGCAGCAGCGTTAAACAGAAGCAACAGGCTTTCGCCATTGCCCGGAGCCGCCAGTCGCTGCGTACGAATCAAAGACAGCCAGCTGGGGCCGACCGCGCTCATTGAATCGCGCACAGTGTCGCAAGCGGACAAATGTCCTGGTGTTTCCTGCAGCTTGCGCACATTGCGCTGCGCAACTCGATGCGTACGCCGCGCCGCAAATCAGCTTGGCTGCGCGGCACTGGCTTGGGCGTGTATTGGCTTCGAATTTGTCAGCGGATTGCGCACCTGCTCGCAATAGGAGTCGAGCAGACTCGCAACCACGCGACGCTTGCCGGTGAACGGCCGCCTGCCGTGCGCCATCTGCATGTTATCCAGCAGCATCACATCTCCGGCGTGCCACGCAAAACTGACCGCAGCGGCGCGGAACGACTGCGCTATTCGCTGCAGATCTTCACTGGCTATTTCCTGGCCATCGCCATAATAAGCATTACGCGGCAAGCGATCCGGTCCAAACAGATTGATCAGCGACTTGGCCATTTCCGCGCCAAGGTTGGACACGTGGAACAGGTGCGCCTGGTTGAAGAAAACCCGCTCGCCGGTGAGTGGGTGCCGGGCCGTACCGTGGTTGGTCTGCGCGGTGCGCAATGTGTCCGCGTCGAGCCATTCGTGGTCAATGCCGTTGCGCTGACAGAAGCTGGCCACCTCGCCACGGTCGTTGGTCTGGAACACCACATTCCAGGGGATGTCGACGTAGGGCCGATAATGCCGCACGTAGCGAACTTTCCTGGTCTCGAAACGATCAAGCAGTTCGCTTCCGATCGCCGAGGTGACCTGGCGCATGTCAGCGATGGGCGTTTCGCCACCCGTATCGGCTGCCTCCAGGCAGCAAAACGCGACCTTCAGTGGCCAGTCGCGCTGGTAGGCGTTTTCGCAATGCATAGCGATCTCCTGATCCGGCGGATACTCCGTAGCGGTGAAGACGCCTTTACCGACGGAGGAACGCGGCGTGGAGCGATAGGTGTAGTCGAGCTTGCGCGGCGAAACCGCAGTGCTGAAGCGTTCGAAGTCTTCTACCGAGCTGACCCGAAAGCCGCGGAACAGCAATGCGCCGTGCTCGAGCAAACGCTCGTCCAGTGCCGTGCGGTGCACCGCGACCAATTCGTCCAGGTCGCGTTCTGCCATCGACGGTTCAATCACCAGCGGCGCGCGAGCGCCTTTGAACATTGGATACTCTTTCAAGCCTTGCATAACGACCTCCTGATTTACGTTGAGTGGGTGCGCGGCAAAGTCGGCATCTGCCAGCGGTGCTCCGCCGCGACCATCGCGCAGCCCGTTGTTGTCACTGGTTCGCGCTGCCACTAGGTCACCCTGATTGCAGCTGCGTCTTCGTACCTAAACGCTCGCGTTGTGGCGCAGATCGGCTGGTCTGTTTCAAAATCGGTAACGGACCTTGACCAGAAACTGATCCGAGTCGCGCAGGTCCCATGCCTCCTGGAACAGGTCCGGTGTGCCCAGCGGATCGCGCTCCTGGCGCAGCGCACCACCACGTGAATAGGCAACGAAGACATCGGACTGGGGACCCAGCAAGTAGCGGTAACGCAGTTGCAGACCCAGCGTGTTGATGTCGAAGTCCGGCAAGTCCTCTCCCGCCGCCTGCATCTGCCCGGACGTCAGCAGGGTGTATCGCCGTCCGTCTTGCGCACGGACCGCCAGCCATTCCGACTTCAGGCGCAATTCGTGCCGCAGGCCTGGGAACCAGCTCATGTTGAGGCCGACGAAATCTCCGCGCCGAGCATATCGTCCGAAATCACGACCGCCCTCCCAGATCAGCCAGTCACTGGTCGTGTCGGGCCCGAACTCGAGCGCAGCATTGAACGCGTCGCTCGGGTACCAGTTGGCACTCAACGTCCATTCGCGCGTCGATGCCGCCGACAATCCGCGCGGCAGCAAAGTCAAAGCCGCGCCCAGCGCCCAGTCGCCGTAGCGTCGACTGACGAACTCGGCTTCCGTGCGGTGGCGAGCCGATTGCCGCCACAGACCGTTGCCGCGCGAGATCAGATCGTTCCACCCGGAATTGGTCAGGCTGGTGTTGAAATTGAGCGCGTTGCCGTTGCGCAGGCTGTAGTTGTTGAGCAAGACCAGCGTGCTCGGTAAACGGTCGCCATGGTCGTTGCTGCGCCCTTGGAGTTCCGCGAACCAATTGATGCTGCGCAAGCCGGAGGTGTCGTCCTGCACGCGGTAAATGTAGTCAGCCGCGATCCTGGCATCGTTGAGACTGGCGCGACGCTGGTAGCCCAGATCATTGAAATCGAGCCGACTGCCGAAATGCGTGGCCGACAGTCGGTACCTCCAGCTATCGGATGGCGTCCAGTTGACCAGCGCCCAGACGCCGCTGTCA
>JANMSL010000358.1:0-3941 GCA_031389245.1 Lysobacterales bacterium
CGACAGCGGCGCGCTGGACACCAGCTTCGGTGGTGGCGATGGCATCGTCCAGCAGAGCTTTCTCGGGGGCCAGGATGTGACTGAAAATATACTGGTGCAGGCCGATGGCAAGCTGTTGGTCACTGGTTGGCCGCCGATTGCCGGATGGTTCCACTTCGCCAGCATGCGTTTCACCAGCACCGGTTCGCTGGATACCACTTGGGGCGGTGATGGCGTGGTGACCACTGCAATCGGCAGCAATGAACGTGCTTACGCTGCGTTGTTGCAGCCGGATCAGAAGTTGATCCTTGCTGGTGGCTTGAACAACGACGTCAATTTTGTGATGGCGCGCTATCTCAACGATGGCCAAGATAGCAACGCCAGCACCACATCAATCACCACGCATACGCCCAATCCCTCCTGGCCGGGTCAGATCGTGCAAGTCGGCTACGCCGTCAGCGCAACGGGTGGCGGCAGCGTGTCCGGCAACGTCACCGTCAGCGACGGCGTCGCGTCATGCACCGGCACTGTCGCTGCCGGCACGTGCGGCCTGGCGTTGACCACTCTGGGAACGCGTCAGTTGAGCGCCCAATATTCGGGCGCTGGTTGTTTCGGCAGCAGCAGCTCAGCCGCGGTTCCGCACACGGTACAAAACATTCCGTATACGGTCACGCCATTGGCGGGCAATGGCGGCACCTTCGCTCCAGCGTCTGCGCAGATCATCAATGGCGGGCAGAGCGCGAGTTTCCAGGTGTTGCCCGATCCCGGCCATCGCATCGTCGCTGTCAGCGGCTGTGCTGGCGTGCTGAATGGAAATGCTTTCAACATCGCCGTGGTCACGGCGACGTGCACGATCACCGCCATCTTCAATCGCAACCCGGTAGCAACCACGGCGCAGGTGACCGTTCTGGAAGACAGCGGCGCGAATCCCGGGATCTTGGGCGCGAGCGATGACGACCCCTTGACTTTCAGTCTGGTCAGCAATGCCACCCGCGGCAATGCGCTGATCAACAACAGCAGCAGCGGCGCCTACGCCTACACACCCAATGCCAATGCCAACGGTATCGACAGTTTCAACTTCAAGGTATTCGACGGCGTCGTCGACTCGCCGTCCGCGGCGGTCAGTATTGACATCACTGCCGTGAACGACGCACCCACGCTCATGCTTGCGAACGCCCCGGGGCAGCATCCCGCCGGCAGCGCTGGGCAGCAAACCGAGCCAGCGTTTGCCAACTTCGATGCCGGGCCCGCGGACGAAGACAGCAGCCAAGCGCTGGCAGAGTATCAAATCGTCTCGCGCGCTGATCCCGATGGCGTGCTCGCCGCCGGCGTGAGCGGACTGAGCATCGACAATGCCGGCACCTTGCATTACCTGACCACCGGCGTCGGTGGCGCCGCGGTCATCGGAGTGCGGGCGCGTGACGATGGCGGGATCGCCAATGGCGGTGCTGATACTTCCGCGACGCAAAATTTCACGCTGAGCGTCGCGTTGGGCGCCGACCTGCAGATCGCGATGACTGATCAGCGTGTCAGCTTGATGCCAGGTGAATCCACCGTCTACGCCATCGTCGCCGCCAATGCCGGACCCAATGCGGTTACTGCGGCGCGGGTGCTCAATAGCTTGCCAGTGACGTTGATCAATGGCGCCTGGTCCTGCGTCCAGGCACAGTCGACTGCGCCGTGCCCATCGCCTGCGTCTGGCGCCGGCAACCTGGACAGCAGCATCGATCTTCCTGCCAACAGTTTCCTGCGCTTCGAAGTGATCGCTACTGTCAATGCAAACATCGGCGACACGCTAATCAACACCGCCACCATCGCGCTGCCCGCGGGCATCACCGAGCTGGACGCCAGCAACAACAGCGCCACCGATCAGAACAGTATCGTTGCCGACGTGGTGTTCGGTGATGGTTTCGAGCAGGCCGGCAGTGTGTTGACGGTGATGGGCGCGGCTGCCGCATTGCGCTGAGTACCAGGAATAGGGCGGGTGGCCGTCAATAACCGAGCGGGTCCACCCACCATTTCCTCAGGATTCTGCCATGGTGGGTGGGCACCCATCCCAGGATTGCGTCACTCGCCGGCGCGGCCATACTGCAGATGAGCTTCCCAGGCGCTTTCCTGCAGGATCCGCGCGTGTGAATCCGGGAATTGCAGCGTCTGTCCATTGCTCAGTGTGAGGCGTGACGGCAAACCCACCGGCGTTTGTCGATACAGCTCGGCAAACATGCTGAGTGCCGCAGCGTACGAGCCCAGGGGCGAAGGATGAAACTGGTCGCTGCCATACAGCGGCAAATCGGGATCCACGCGCCATCCCGCGCGCCACGCTTCTCCGGCCGGTATGAACATGCCATTGACCGCAAGTGCTGCGTTCAAATACGAGGCGCGCACGGCATCAAAATAGGCGAGGCGTGCCGACTCCGGCCACACCATGTACAGCGCCGGTCGTGCGCCACTCGCGCGGATTGGCGCATTGAAACGCAGCGTCCAATCCAGCAAATCCTGTTGACTCTCGACCAGGGACGAGGGGCCTTGTTGAAGGATTACCAAGTGATAGTGGCCGCGCGCAATTTCGTTCAGCGCCGTGCGCGCGCGGTAGTGGTCTTCCAGATTGGCGCCGCCGATGGTCACCGCTTGGGTGATGACGTTTTTTCCGGCTTGTGCGGCGATTGCCTTCAGCATCTCGGGCAGGTCGTTGAAATAGGTCAGGCTGTTGCCGATAAACAGCACCTTGGCATGGTCGACCAGGGCATCGTCCTGGATGTGGTTGACGGCGACGCGAAAGGTAATCTGTTCTGCGTTGGCCGACACCTGCGCATGCACCAGGTCAACTCCGGCGTCACCGCCAAGCACGTCATTGGCCGGGTCCTGCGCTTCGATCGTGGTTGCGCCGGTCTGGCTTGAAACCGCCTGGTTTGAGCTTGCAACGGGTTCGCCCGCGCCATACGCGAACAACAAGCTGCCCATCAACAGCAGTGGCGCGAACTGTTTTGCGTTCGCCCGCAGCCGGCGCCGGCTGAACCAGAACACGGTCGCAGCCAGTATCGCCAGACCAGACCATCGTAGTGTGGGAATCGGCTGCGCGGTTCCCCCAAGCTCCAGGTTCAGAGTGGAAATATTTCCATCGCGCGCCAGAAAGTCAAAGACTTGCGCTGCCGGTTGCTCCGCCAGCAGCTGAATCGGAACCTGCGCATGCGCGCCAAATAAGGAGCGCGAAACGGACCACACGATCAGATCACTGCCCAGCTGCCCCTGACCAAAGCCGATGCCTTGGTTCGGTTCAGATCGACTGTCTTCGTGCCATGCACCTTGCCGACAGGACTCCATCACCACGCTAAGGACACGCTCCCGATCGGTAACGGCGAACACCCTGGCCTCGTTGCCGTGCATCACGCCCGCTGCCGTCTGCAGGTCGCAACCGGTCTGCGCGTCGTGATCGACATTGATCAACGCCTGAAATCGATAGGTTGCTGCAGCCGCCCAGCAATCGCTGCCCAGCGACAGCCACATCAAGGCAAGAATCCAGTTGCGCATAGTGCACCCGCTCAGGTGATCGAACGACAGACGCCCAAATGAAAAAGCGTGCGTCAGCATCGCGCGAATGCGGCGCCGTTTGCCGCCGGATAATCTCCTTTTTTTCTCCTTCCGCAGCCAATGCGCGTGGGTGGGTGGGAGCGGCTTTAGCCGCGAAGCGATTGCCTGGGCGGCAGAATTGGGCAAAGGGCTTCGCGGCTTACGCCGCTCCTACAGGGAAGGCGACTCGCAGCGCATCCGGTTCGCCGCAGTGTCAGGCTTTGCGCACGCCGAGTTTGCCGCTTTCGACGACAAAGCGGGCGGCGGTGCTGGCCTTGCTGTCCGGCGTCTTTTCGTTATCAAGGACGCGCAGGTCGGCGCTGCAGCGCTCGCCATTCAGATCGAGCACGATGTAACCGTGCTTGGTTGTGTCGCCGTACAGCACGTGCGGGTTT
>JANMSL010000110.1:0-4080 GCA_031389245.1 Lysobacterales bacterium
GCCGTGCTGACGTCCGATCCGTCGATCCTGGTCAACACGTTGATGGACGATACCCAGGCGCCGATCCTGGTCACCGCCGATGCCGAGGAAGTAGCGCGCAGCTTTGCCGACCACGACTTGATTTCGGCACCCGTGGTAGATCCGAGCAATGTGCTGCTGGGTCGCATCACCATCGACGACGTCGTCGACATTATCCGCGCCCAGGCCGATCACAATGTGATGTCGATGGCCGGTCTGGACGAAGAAGAAGACCTGTTCTCGCCGGTGCCTCGCGCCACGCGAAAGCGCGCCCTTTGGTTGGGGATCAACCTGGCCACGGCGTTTCTGGCTTCGTTTGTGATCGGCCGCTTCGATGTGGCGTTGGAGCAGATCGTGGCGTTGGCAATCCTGATGCCGGTGGTGGCGAGTATGGGCGGCATCGCCGGCACGCAGACCCTCACCCTGATGGTGCGCGGTATGGCGCTCGGTCAGGTGAGTTCGTCCAATGCCTTGGCGCTATTGGCCAAAGAACTCAAGGTTGGCGGATTCAATGGCGTGGTCTGGGCAATAGTTGTTGGCATTGCAGCCGGCGCCTGGTTCGGCAGCCTTGAGCTGGCAATGGTGATCGCTGCTGCGGTCGCGATCAATCTGCTGGTGGCAGCGGCGTTTGGCGTGCTGATTCCGCTCGCTCTGCGGCGCATGGCGATCGACCCGGCGCTCGCCGGGGGCGTGATTCTGACTACCGTCACCGACTGCATCGGATTCCTGGCTTTTCTCGGACTGGGCACGCTCTTTCTGTTGTAACCGGGGATCGAGCGAGGCGTTCAATCGGCCATAGCCTGCTTGTTGCCAAGCAGTCGATCCAGGTAGCGCAGTGCCTCGCCAGACTCCGACTGCCCCAACCAGAACAGTGCCTGTTTGCGCTGTTCGCGGCCGCGGCTTCGGTCTTCTGCAATGCGCACCAGCGCGGCCACGTTTCGCGGTTCGGGCAGTTGCGACAGTGCGAACACTGCCTGTTCGCGCACGTACCGGGATTGCTCACTCACTAGCGCTGAAACAATCAGAGCTTCGGCCTCACTTGCACCCGTTTGCGCGAGCCAGAACCAGGCCTGAGCACGTACCCGCAACGATGCATCATCGCGCCCTTGTCGCGCCAATGCCGCGAACGCCCTGGCATCGTCGGTCTGTGCAACGGCGAAGGCCGCATGCTCGCGCACACGTGCGTCCTTGTCCTCGAACAGATACGGCAGGACCATGTTCAGGCCTTCGTCACCACGCACCTGTGTCGCCCAGAACAGCGCCTGCTTGCGATTCTCGACACTGGCATCTGCGTGCGCCACCTTCTCCAGTATCCTGGCAGCGTCGCTGCCTCGGTGCAGCGCAATCGCGGCCAGGGCGTCGTCGCTGCTGTTTGCGCGCGGTGATGCAACGCTGCTCAGCCAGCGCAGGCTGTCCGCTGCCGAAATGTTGTCCAGCAAGCGCATTGGCGTCGCGGTTTCGACTGGGCAAGAAGCGGACAAGGTACGCAATTTATCCAGCGCGCCGGCGGTAAATCGTGCATAGACGCGCATTGTCGATTCGCTACCAAGGCGACGATCACTGCCGTAGCCATGATCAGTGCGATCCAACCGGCAGGTCGTCACCCGCGACTGCTGTTTGCCCCACTCGAAGCAACACCAGGCCGGTGCACCGGGCACGGTTGCAATGTTCCAGCTTACCCAGCCGTCGCGTGGCGGCTGCACCACCGCAGCGGATGCTGCCGATGTCTGACAGAAAACACCTAACAGCAGCAGCGCAGCGGGAATCCAACCCGTGCGCGAGCTCACGGCGAATTTCCTTCGAGCGCGGCGTCGATTGCTTCGAGCGACGCGTCCCCGCCCATTGTCGACAGTACGCGCAACAGCGTGCGCTTCTCGTCGACACTGCGGGCGTCGCGATAGAGGGCGAGCACGCCCTTCTCATCGCCACTGATCTGCAGTCCCTGCAACGCGGCTTCTTTGAGTTCAGGCTCGGTGGCTCGGGCATAAATTTCTCGCAGTGCGATCTTCGCTTGCTCGGAGCTGACGATGCCGATACTGCGGATCGCATCCTCGCGCTGCGCGATGGTTGCGCTGCTTTCGGCAATTCGGCGCAGGCTTTGCAGATCGCCTGCAACTGCGTAGGCCTGAATCAAGCTGCCAGCGTATTTTCCCTCGGCACCCAACAGCCGTAGTTCTTCGACAGCGCCCATCGCCGAGAGCATCTGAATTGCCTGAGTGGCTTCTGACTCATCTTTCGCTGACTGCGCCACCTTCAACATCAGGTCCTTGCGATCGGCGATGAGAAATGCCTCCATGATCTGCGGATGCAATGTGTCGTCACCGCTTTGATAAATCGGCAGCAGCGCTTCCAGTGATTTGGCATTGCCGCCGATGCCCACCGAGCGAATCGCCTCGCCGCGGAGCGCACCCTGGGCATTGCGTACAAAGTCCAGCAAAGTGAGTTGGGCTTCGTCGAGCCCGACCTGGCTCAGCACAAACAGCGCACGCGACTTGACCAATTCACTGTGCGAACCGTTCAATACTTTTTGTAAAATAGGCAGGGCGCGGGCATCCGGTGCCGACATCAGTCCTTCCAACGCGGCGATCGCCAGAGCCTCGCGCTCGATGATCTGCTCGCGTTCATGCCCCGCAGAGCGCCCATCGGCACCCGCCTGATCCGCCGCCAGCCGGGCAGTCGCTTCGATCTTGATCGAGTGATCAAGTCGGTGCGTTGCAGCCTGCGCCTGGATTTCGGCGCGTTGCGCCTCTACTTTGGCGCGTTGCGCATCCGCTTCTGCCTGCGGCTTCGGCGACTGCGCGGCTGCGCCAGCGGTCAGCAGAAACGAAACCATCAATGCCGCATTCCATCGATTCAATTGCATGAGTGTTCTCCTTGGGTCAAAGCTGCAACGTCGACTTGGACGGCGCCTGTGCGAGTTTGGTTTGCATGACCGCGAGTTCGAAGCCGAGGCGGTCGCTGTTGGACTGCAACGATCCGGACGCGGTGGTTTCTTCTGCCATCTCCTGGAGCAACGCATCGAATGAACGCAATACGCGCGCGAGACGTTCTTCATCGGCGCGCTCAGCGGCAAGCGCAAATAGGCGATTTTGTTCGATCACCTGGCCGAGCAAGCTCGCCCGCGTCGCCGCATCAGCGCCTTCGATGCCGACCAGCATTTGCTCGGTCTTGGCAAGATGCAGGCGCAGTCCGCGCTCGAATCCGTTGCCCGACACGGGCGCGCTGTGTGGATTTGTAGTCACCCGGCTTTGGGAAACGGGCACTTGCATGTTCCTGCCAATAAGCAGCCCCACGCCCAGTGCTGCGCAGGCTGCCAGGACCACGCCCCAACCACCTTGCCAACTGCGGCCTGAATGCGCACTTCGGGCCTCCGCGGCTGCAGCAGCCTGCAAATGCGCCGCAAGGCGAGCTCGCGTCGCGGCGGGCGCAGCGGTCTGCGACTGACTGCCCACTGCTTCGAGGTCGGCAAGCATTTGCCGGAGTCGAGGCATCAGCGTGACATCGCTGCGCAGCTCGGCAGCAATATGCGCACGCTGCACCGGATCAAGTCCCTCGCCATAGTGATAAAGCAGCAGATCTTCATCGCGAATCATGTTTCACCTCGCCAATCGTCCAGGTCGGCACGCAGCTTGCGCACAGCCCGGAACAGTGCCTGTTTGATGCCATTGATGCTGTTGTCCAACTCGCCGGCAATTTCATCCAGGTGCCAGCCTTCCAGGTGCTTCAGGACGAAGCTTGTGCGTTCCAGATCAGTGAGGCGTTGCAGTGCCTGACCGAGATCACGGCCAAGCTGATTCCTGGAGTGCAAGTCGCCGGGGGAACGCTCATTGGAGACCAGATCTGCGCTGGGTGTCTCGGTGCTGCCGGGCTTGGCACGACGCAGCTGGTCGATCGCGCAATTGAGCGCAATACGGTGGATCCAGGTGTCGATGTCGGCCTGACCACGAAACTGCGCGCGCTGTGCCCAAGCCTTGAGCAGGGCTTCCTGCACCGCGTCCTCGGCCAGACCGTGATCACCGGTTACGCGCAGGCACGCCGAATACCAGCGATCGCCACGACGGG
>JANMSL010000393.1:0-2721 GCA_031389245.1 Lysobacterales bacterium
CGGCATCGGCGTCGCGCCGGAGAAGCAGCGGATCATCTTTGAGGCCTTCCAGCAGGCCGACGCTGGCACGTCCCGCAAATACGGCGGCACCGGCCTCGGTCTTGCCATCAGCCGCGAGTTGGCGGCGCTGCTCGGCGGCGAAATCAAGCTCGCCAGTGTTGCCGGACAGGGCAGCACGTTTACGCTCTTTCTACCCTTGCACTACTCCGTGCCGGCCTCGAACGGCAGTGCGCAGGTCAGCAGCGCCGTGGTTGAAGCAAGCATGCCCCGCACGCTCACGGTCCTGCCGGTCGCGCGCGAAGAGCATATTGAGGATGATCGGAACACGATTGAAGAGGGTGACGCGGTACTGTTGGTCATCGAGGACGACCCGCACTACGCGCGCATCCTCCTCGGCCTGGCGCGCGACAAGGGCTTCAAGGGCATCGTCGCCAACAAGGGCGCTCTCGGGCTGGCACTCGCGCGACAGTATCGACCGGCAGCAATCTCCCTCGATATTTTCCTTCCGGACATGCTCGGCTGGACGGTGCTCAATCAACTCAAGCTCGACCCCGCGACCCGGCATATTCCGGTGCAGGTAATCAGCGTTGAGGAAGAGCGGCAGCATGGGCTGGCACGTGGAGCATTTGCTTATCTGGTCAAGTCGTCCACCACCGAGGGCATGGAAGCAGCATTCGACCGCATCGTGAGCTTCACCGCGCCGCGCACCAAGCGACTGTTGATCGTCGAAGACAATGACATCGAGCGCGCTGCCATTCTGAGCCTGCTCGGACACGCGGACATCGAAACAGTGGCAGTCGGCACTGGTGGTGAGGCAATGCAGGCGATGCATGCGCGGCCGTTCGATTGCGTGGTGCTCGATCTGCGTCTGCCCGATATGTCCGGCTTCGAGTTGCTCGAGCAGATCCACTCCGCGCCGGCGTTGGCGGAGGTTCCCGTCGTGGTGTTCACCGGCAAGGATTTAAGCACGCAGGAGCAGACCCGGCTGCAGGCAATGGCCAAGAGCATTATTCTCAAGGATGTGCAATCGCCCGAACGACTGCTCGATGAAACGGCGCTGTTCCTGCACCGGGTGGTGACTGAATTGCCTGCGGACAAGCAGCGGATGCTCGAGCTGCTGCACGGCTCCAACGAAATCCTGCGCGGGCGCAAGGTGCTCGTGGTCGACGATGATGCACGCAATATTTTTGCCCTGACCAGCATGCTCGAGAATCAGGACATGGATGTGCTCAGCACAACGACCGGTCGCGGCGCCATCGACATCATCCAGAACACGCCAGACATAGGAATGGTGCTGATGGATATCATGATGCCGGACATGGACGGTTACGAGACCATGCGCGAGATCCGCAATGTGCTGCAACTGCGCGACCTTCCCATCGTCGCACTCACCGCCAAGGCGATGAAGGGCGACCGGGAAAAATGCCTGGATGCGGGTGCCAGCGACTACATCGCCAAGCCAGTGAATACTGACCAGCTGCTGTCGCTGATGCGGGTCTGGTTGTTTCGATGATTTGACCTAGGCCAGGCAGGAGCCATTCACCCATGAACATTGGTGCAGCATCGGGCGACAACCACGATCAAGCTCCGCGCGCTGCGCCGCGCCACGAATCGGTGCAGGCTGGCAATGTCGCAGCCGATGAGCCGATCAGCATCCTGATCGTGGACGATGAGCCGAGGAATCTAACCGTTCTCGAAACTGTCCTGAGTGAGCCGAGCTACCGGCTGGTGCGCGCTGGCTCGGGAGAGCAGGCGTTGCTGGCACTGGTCAATGAGGAGTTTGCACTGCTGATCCTGGATATCCGGATGCCGGGCATGACCGGATTCGAGTTGGCGCAGATTATCAAGGAGCGCAAGAAGACGGCACATATTCCGATCATATTCTTGACTGCTTTCTACAACGAGGACCAACACGCGCTTGAGGGCTACGTCAGTGGTGCCGTGGACTACCTGCACAAGCCGGTGAATGCGACGGTTCTGCGCGCCAAGGTCGCTGTCTTCGCGGAAATGCACCGAAAAAATCGTGCGCTCGCACTGTCCAACCACGCCTTGATTGCTGAAGTGACCGAGCGCCGTCACATTGAAACGCAGTTGCGTGAGCTCACCGCAACGCTCGAGGACCGGGTTGCCGAACGCACACAGGCATTGCAACAGTCAGACCGCAGGTTGCTGAGTTTCATGAACAGCATCACCGACGGCCTGACAGTACTGGACAAGGACTGGCGGTACACCTATTTCAGCGAACAGGGCGCTCGCATGCTCGGCATGCGCGTTGAACAGATCATCGGCAATTGCATCTGGGATGTGTTTCCGCACACCCGAGGGAACAAGTTCGAAGAGGGCTTTCGTCGTGCGGTGGAGAGCGGCCAAACGGTTTCGTTCGAGGAGTTTTATCCGGAGCCTTTTCACGCATGGTTTCACTGTCACTGCTATCCGACCGATGAAGGATTGTTCGTTTATTTCCATGACTCATCCGAAAGCAAGCGCGTTGAGCTGGCACTGCAGTCGGCGACGGCCGCGGCCGAAAAAGCCAACCTCGCGAAATCGGAATTCCTGTCGAGCATGAGCCATGAGCTGCGCACACCGCTGAGCGCTATCCTGGGCTTCGCACAGCTCATCGAGTCGGGGCCGCCAGCACCAACGCCTGCCCAGAAACTAAGTATCGATCGAATTCGCCAAGCTGGCTGGTATCTACTCGATTTGATCAACGACATTCTCGAT
>JANMSL010000410.1:0-4680 GCA_031389245.1 Lysobacterales bacterium
CGCAGTTCTCGAACTCGTTAATTCAATCTTCATATAAACAGTCGTGCCGTCATCAAAGCCTCCATTTTCTTCCTTGATCCAGTCGTGTGGATCTTGGTAAAAATGGTCAAACGTCAAATCGTTTGCATAAATTGAAAAACGATCAAACATTCGAGATGAAAAGAACACACCCTCTCCTGAATGATTGTCGGGGTCGGTTGTGAACTTGCCCTTCGAGAGTTCAAAGAGCGCTTGTCGCATATCAGGCAAGTTGAGTGCTTGGGTGATTTTCTGGAAAATTCCAATTCCATCGTCTGAAACGAAGAAGGATAAATGCTGCTCGTCTTGTTTCATCCAAACGAAAACAGATTTGCCGCTCGAGTGATCAATTGCGTTGTTCACCATCTCGGTAAAGCCGATGCTGACAATGTTTGTTACGTTTGGAGAAAGCGTGAAGTGCGGGCGAAAGTCTTTCTGCCAGGCTTCATGCTCCTCAAGCTTGTTCAGTAAGTACAGCTGGCTGATTGTCCTTCTGTATCCAGGGCTGAACACTGGATGTGTTGAAGGGCCACTCCTCGCGATCCAGCCATCGTTTTCGAGCTTTCTGATGTACCTGTTCGTAGCGACTCTGGAAATGCCAAGCTTTTCTGTGTAGTACCGAGTCAGATCACGCGGATGCAGTGCTACATCCTTCGTGACAGTGCGAACGAGTTCCGTGTAACGCGAGGGTTTGGCCATGGCCTTGTTGTAAACCAATCAGACCCCTATTGTAAACTTATCGGAGTGCTGTTGTAAACAATCGGCTTTTGGCGACAGTGACTGACCATGTAGAGGGCAAGCCCAGTTAAACAGGTCGATGAAGCTTCCAATGGTATTGACTTGTGCGAAGCAGTCAGCCTGCGGCCCGTATTCACTGGCACCGTGAAACCAGGACACTCAAGATTCAGAAAAATCCTAGTCGCCTTCAATCGCCGATCTGACTGGGTTGGAGCGGAGACGCTGCCAGTCTTTGCCGCATGACTTACCCACGCTCATCGCTTGCACCGCCCGGATCACCCGGTGTGTTTCACTGCGTATCGCGCTTCCGAGGGTGTTCAGGTTTCCTGGGTGCCCAGTTTTCTGTCCAGGAATCCGTCTGATGCGCGCCGCTCGGCCGAGCCGCAGTGCTGATCACAGTTCGGTCAAGCTGCAGGGCTTGATCAACATCTCGAAGTGCATGCGCCCGGCGTCCTGACGAATCGACGCAAGCTCGACGGCGGCGCCGGTATCGCGTTCGTCGATGGCACGCATCAACTGGGACACTTCCGCATTGGATTTGGCGCTGCCACTGATGCGGGCACGGCCGTCGGCAAGGGTTACGCGGACGATCCTGGCGCCCAGGAAGTCCAATGCTTGGATGCGTTCGCGGATGCTTGCCTCGCTGGCGAAACGCGGCGCCGACGCCAGTGCACGCGCGCGCTGTTCCTGTTCGGCCCGTTCGCGCGCACGCTCCTGTTCGCGTTGACGCTCCCTTGCACGCGCATCCGCCAGCTGCTGCGGCGTCATGCCAGCGACAGCGCGCTTGCGCCGCTCCTCGTCCTGATCCGGCATCAACGCCAGGTCGGCGGGACGCGGCACGTCGATGATTGTCGGCGCGGCATCGGGATCGGCCAGGCGACGCCAGGCGATGCGATAAAAGATATTTGGAATGCGCAAGCCGAAATTGTCATTGCCGAGGTTTGGCATGCGCAACCAGGCCGCAGGGCAGCCTTCGCCATCGTGGATCGTTCCAGTGAGCGAGGGCGCATTCGCACTCTTGTCGTCGGCGCGCGCGGCACCGACGTCCCAGATGCGAACGCAGAGGTCCTCGCCCATGTAGTTGGCGATTTTCACTACGATTTCGCTACCATTTTTGTTCGACCAGCGATAGCGATTGACCTCGAAGGAAGAAACCGCCTGCATCCGTGCTTCGGCGTTCGCCGGCCTGGAAAGCCAGCGAATCCAGAAGGTCCGCGCGACGGACTCGGGGCCGAAACTGATGTTTCCGTAGCTGAATTGCCCCGACACCTGGCGCGCTTCGCCGATGATCATTTCGCCAGCGCGGTTCTTGCCGACGAGCACGTCAGGGCGCTTGGTCGGACGTAGCCAACGGCCCTCGCAACGGTAGTCCACGTCACGCTTCAATACCAGGCGGTCGCCGTGCGGCCAACCCTGGTTGTAGGTCATCACGTGCTCACGATGTTTGGGCAGGCCGCGTTCGTTGAGCGCGAATTGCATCTCCAGCCAGCTGCCATCGGGCGCCTGCGTCACCACAGCCTTGTGCTCGAACCATGAGCGGCCGCCCTGCACCCATGCCGGCCCACCTTGCAGCAGCCGCGGCACCACGTCATCGACGTCGTCGTAGCTGCCGCTCAGATCCGGACAGCCACCCTTGTTGCCGGCCATCAATCGCGGCGGTGACCAGCCCTTCGGATAGTCGGAGACACCGAAGCCGGGCAGGACCCAATAGACAAACGCGGCGAACGCCACGCCTGCCAAAATGATGATTACGCGGACAGGATTCGAGGTTGAAGTCGATGTTGAGGTGCTATGGCGCATCGCGTCCCGGCATGTCAGTGAAGGAGGTGCTCAACATTAGCCGATTGGCGCAGCCATGACGGGTCACCGCTGTCGCGAGCGAATGCGACCGATCAGTGACGTCAAATCGCGCGCCTGCGCTCGTTCGACGAAATCCACTCGCGACGTGCACCAGGCTTCGTAGTCATCCAGCACCGCCGGCAGCCGCGGATGCTGCGCGCCTTCGAACGCCAGCGGGATCGCATAATCGAACCAGCCGCGGAAGAGCAGGGCGTCGGTCAACGGCTGCACATCGAGCGCAGCGCACAGCAGCTCGGTGGACTCGACGCTGCGCAGCAGGGGCAGGGCGGTGTCGCACAGCCGCGCCGCAATGAACTTCGCCAATGGTTCCACTTCTTCCTCGTGGAAGACCCAGATCACCGGGCAATAGCCATCCGGCAGCACCGGCCCTGCCCACCCTTGCGAAAATGCGCCGAGCGGAATCGATGCGCTGGACAGGCCTGAGGGATGAAAGCCGGGGTCTTCGACGCGCATTTCCTCCACTGTGGCGGCATACAGCGGTTCGAGCCAGACCTGCAGGCGCAGTCCCAGTCCGCAATACAAATCCTCGCGCGCCGCCGCATAGAGCTCGACGCGTTGTCTGCCCCAAGGGCCGCTGCGCAGATACACGGTCGCCACCGAATCCGCCGACCAGTCCGAGGCCTGCTGACGCGCGAATCCAGCCGCTTCGATCACCGGCTCAGCCAGTACCAGCAAACGCTGCAACATCGTCTGGGGATCGGGCAGCCCTTGGCGCATACGCCACGCCGAAAAGCGCCGGTCCAGCCGTGCACTCACCCGCGCCTGGGCGCGCGCGTCGTCGGCGACCTTGCCGAGATCGTCAAACACGTCGCCGTCGAGGTCGAACATGCGCATATAGTCTTTCAGATAATCTGCATCGTAGTAGGCACGCGCGAATGCAGCGCCTTCGACCGAGAGATCGCCATCGAGCAGTTTGCCGTCGCAGTGATCGAACAGCAGATCGCGGCCGGACCGCTTGCCACTCTGCAGATCACCAGAATGCGCCATCAATCGCGAATCACCCAGCCCGCGCTGAATCGCCCAGCCCAGGAACATCCCGATATGCGTGCCACCGGCGTCGTTGGATAAGTCCGATTCGAAGTTCAGGAAATAGATTTCGGCGTCGTCAATTTTCATCGGATGCGTTTTCTTGCCGCGCCAGAATGGGGTCGCGAATTCTAAGCCAAAGTGCGCAGGGGTCGTGATCGCGAGCGTGAAGTGCGTGCAACGCAGCGCGTTCTCACCTCCCTATGCGCGATTACGCCCAAACCCCAACCTGCAATCAACGCATTGGCATCCCACTAGCCATCCTTGAGGCTACGCGCCGACGCGGCGTTGCGGTTGGATTCGGTGCGTGGGGATGCAGCGGTGCTGAGTGAGGAATGAGTTGGCGGGGATGGGTTGCAGCGAGACTAAGATTCGAACCGAGTCATGGCCATCCACCAAGGCGATTTTTCGATCGGCGGCGTGAACGTGCCACACATTTTGCTATACAAATCTGTGATGCTGCATGACTTCTATGCGCCGGAGCGGCAGAACGAATCGCATCTCGCCGTTCCAGCGATCGGCTTTAACGCAGAGCTAGCTTTGAGCTGATGCATGCTCGGCGCTCTTCTTGAGCACAATGTCCAGCACGAGTTCGGGATCGACAGATGTGCCTATCAGATTGATGTTCAATGGTTGAAACCCAAGTTTTTCATTGGCACTCACCATCTTCTTTTGCGCTGCCGACAGATTTTTGATCCATGGTTGAGAGTCTCGAAGTCGAAGGCAAACGAATGGATTGCCGTGCACCGTCTTGATGTATGCGCCTTCGACTTCGGACCACGGAATTTTTCCGACTCCCAGAGTGCGATCGAAAACGCCGGTGTCGTCGAGCACTACGCGTGGGCGCGCATCGAATAGCTGTCGAGCGAACAATGGAATGCCCGCGCCAAAGAACACCACGCCCACCCAGCCAGCCCACACTTCCGCGTGTTCCCCTCTCGCGATAAGGAAGACTCCCACGACAACGAAGACGATCGCACAAAGCAGCAAGAGAAAGAGCTTCAATCTGGAGGGTACAACAACGAGAATCGGTGACAT
>JANMSL010000434.1:0-2970 GCA_031389245.1 Lysobacterales bacterium
GCCTGCCGGTCACTGGTTTCTTGGCGGTTACCTACACCAACGGTCAGCTGACCCCTGGCGTGTTGTCCAACTATGCGGGTGCGTTCAAGCACCGCGGTTCGAATCACTATGAAGCGGCTCAACCGTGAGTGACGTGGCCACCGCACGGTTTGAGTCAGGACGCAGCATGAGTCAGGACGGAGCATGAATCAGGACGGAGCAATTGCATGAGAATGCATACAGTCACCAGGTCGGTCATCGCGGGCCTCGCCATCTCGGCAACATGTACCGAAGACGCAAAAGCTTTGAACCTCAATCCACTGGGCACTGGCCAAGTGCTCGTTTTTCCCTATTACACGGTCAACGCGGGCAACCAGACGATCCTCTCCGTGGTCAACAAGACCGACGCTGGCAAGGCGATCAAGGTACGTTTTCTAGAGGGACGCAATTCTCGTGAGGTGCTCGATTTCAATGTGTATCTGTCGCCGTTTGACGTGTGGACGGCCACTGCGTTTTCACTTTCGGACACCGGTCCAAACAATCCCGGCAACCTGCTCTCACTCGACAATAGCTGTACGGTGCCGCGCATCAAGGGCAATCCCGCCTTGCCGATGTTGGCAAATGGCAATCGCTATGCGCCGTTCCTAAATTACAGCTACAGCGGCGCAAACAATGAAGCCGGTCCGGACACTCTGGACCGCACCCGCGAAGGCCATTTTGAATTGATCGAAATGGGTGAAGTCGTCAATCGCGAGAACACGTCGTTGGCGGCGATCACCCATGGTTCAACCGGCGTACCGGCGAATTGTCTAATGATTGAGCGCGCCTGGCTGCCAGCCAGCGCTGGTGCTTCTGTGGCCTATTGGACACTCAACCCGGCGATCGACCTGGACCCGCCACATGGCGGTCTGTTCGGCTCGGTTTCCATCATCGATGCGCTCGCCGGAACCATGATGTCCTACAATGCAGATGCGATCGATGCATTCAGCGATATCGCGCAGCATACAAATCCGGGATCAACGCTGCCGTCTCTGGCCAGCGCCCGAACCAACGCAGACACCGCCGTCGCCCAAGTATTCCAAGACGGCGTCATCGTGAATTCGATCTATCCCATTGCACGGGCGATCGATGCGGTTTCAGCTCTGTTTGTCCAAGACCAGATTGACAACGAGTTCGTGACCAGTGCAAGTATGGGCGGCGCATCCGAGTGGGTGGTCACGTTTCCGACCAAGTTTGCCTACGTCGACCAGGCGATTGTGGGCACGGCGGCGCTGCCACCCTTTACCCGGATTTTTCCAATCGTGGCCTCCAATTCCATCCCGGGCACTGCTGCCGTCGACGTCAAAGTGGCCGCATTCAACCGAGAGGAATTACGTATGCCTGTGGACCCGTGCGCTGTCCCGGTCCAACCGCAGTGCGTGCCGTTTCTCCCACCGCCGCCGCCGACAATCTTCGTGCCTCAGCTCGCTTGGTCAAGCAATGTCATCAGCTTCAACCAGGCCCGTCCCAACGTTTTCAGCAGCGACATTCTTGGCTCACATCTGGTCGCCGACTTCAACACCCAGTTGGCTGGATTCTCGGAGGGTTGGGCGAACCTGAGCCTGTATGACGAGCTGCCGCGAGGCGGCTCATTGGCACACCTGCACAGAATGCGTCCCGATCTGAGTGGCGCTCAGTGGAGCGGCCTTCCCACCACCGGATTTCTGGCGGTTTCCTTTACCAACGGCCAACTGACACCCGGTGTGCTGTCCAATTACGCGGCTGCCATCAAGCACCGTGGTTCGAATCGTTACGGCATGCCGCCCTGAAGATCGTCGTGTGTTGAGCACTCGATTATCGCTCTTGCGGCGGGCCAGCGCTGATTCGACGACCGAAGTTGTTGCACTCCCAATGCTCCTCAGCGCTCGCGTTTTCGAAACGCCAGGGGTACCGCGATTGCAGTGAAGCTCGCGACAATCGCCACCACAATCCAGAATCCATGGGGGTGCTCCGCCAACGGCACGCCGCCGACATTCATGCCCAGCAAACCGGCAATGATATTGATCGGCAGCGCCAGCACGGTGACGATGGTCAGTACGAACAAACTGCGCCCATTGTCTTCGTTGACGCTGGCGGCAATTTCTTCCTGCAGCAGCTTGATGCGCTCCTGCAGCGCCTGCATGTCGCGCAGCACGACCGAAAATTCCTCGGTGGCGGCGCGCAGTTCCGCCACGTCGGTTTGTGCCATCCAGTCGGGTGGCGTCTGCAGCAGGCGAAACAGCGCGGCCGGCTCGGGCGCCAGCAGCCGCTGCAGTCGTACCAGTACACGCCGCAGCCCGCCCAGGCGGGCGCGCTTGTGATCGAGCCGGCCGGCCAGCAGCGTGTCTTCGATCTCGTCGACACGGCCGGTCACTGTGCGCACGATGTCCACCAGCACATCGGCCTGCGTGCGCATCAGCCGCTCCAGCAGGTCGGCGGTGGAGCGGATCGGCTCGCCGCGCCTGACCGCCGTGCGCAGCCGGTCGACCGAACGCAGCGGCTGACGCCGTGCCGTGAGCACCAGGCGCCGGTCGACGCTGATCCACAGCGTGGAGATGTCCGACGCATCGAACGAGAAGTCGAAGTGCACGTCGTTGACGACGGCGATCAGCGATTGCTCCGAGCGTTCGACGCGCGTCGAGTACAGACCGTCGCGCAACACCTCGAAGAAGGTGTCGGACAGCCCCGCGTGGCGCTCGATCCAGCGCTCGGCCGCCACGTGCGCCAGATTGAAATGCAGCCAGACGAAGGATGCGCCGCCCGCTTCGACCATCGCGGGCGCGGCGTGCAGCCAGTCGGCCGCGGCGGCTGCCGTGAGGGGCATTGCGCCGCCCGCGGCGTCGAACAGGTAGCCACAGATCAGCCCCGAGCCGTCGGCGCCATAGGCGGTGCTGGCAAATTCATCGGCCAGGATGGTTTGCAAGGGAAATCCTTTTCTCGCGCATTGCGGCAAACCCGCCAGCTTCGCGCGGC
>JANMSL010000454.1:0-2778 GCA_031389245.1 Lysobacterales bacterium
TCCGAGCACCGCGCAACGCAGCAATCGGATCGCGCAGGCGGTTTCTAGAGGTTCCCACAGGTGTGGGTGCTGCCTTCGGTCGCTCTCTCATTTTACGTCGCCAGGAGGTCGCAATGTTTGAAGCACCGGTTTTGCAACCCGACACCATGACGGTGATTCCGCGTTACGCCGTGTTCGGATCGCCGATCGCGCACTCGAAATCGCCGCTGATCCACCGCCGCTTCGGCGAGCAACTCGGCATTGCCCTCGAATACCGCGCCATCGAATGTGCCGCCGGCCGGATCGAATCAGCGCTGGCCAATTTCGCACTCGAGGGTGGCCGCGGCGCGAACATCACCCTGCCACACAAGCTTGATGCGTTGAGTGTCTGTCGCACCACGACCAATCGTGCACGCCGCGCCGGCGTGGTGAACAGCCTGCGTCGCGAACATGACGGCTGGCATGGCGATAACACCGATGGCAGTGGCTTGGTTGCCGACCTGGCCGAGCGGCATCGTCTGGATCTGCGCTCGCGGCGGGTGTTGATGCTCGGTGCAGGCGGGGCGGCGCAGGGCGTGCTCCCGGCAATCCTTGATGCCGGTGTGGACTCGGTGGTGATCTGTAACCGCACGTCCGAGCGCGCTGACCTGCTGTCCGACTGGCTGGGCGAACCGACGCGCGTGCGTACTATCTACTGGGCCGATATGAAGGATGCCGGTATGTTCGATCTGATCATCAATGCCACCAGCGCCGGACATGGCCAGGGCATGATGGATCTGCCGTTCGGCATCGCCGGCCGCCGCAGCGTGGCCTACGATCTCAGCTATGGCATTGCCGCGTTGGCGTTCCTGGCCTGGGCCCGCGCCGCCCATTGCGAACACGCGCTTGATGGGCTGGGCATGTTGGTCGAACAGGCGGCAGATGCGTTTGAGCTTTGGCATGGAAAGCGACCCGATACCGAAACCGTGTATCGCGAACTGCGGGCAGCCGCATGAGGTTTGAGCCGGTGACAGCGGGCGCCGAGCTGGGCATCGAGCAGGTTTTTCATTTCGCCGATCCGCTCGCCTGGCAGCAGGCACTCATCAGTGGGAGCTATGCGCCGCAGGGACTGACCGCAGAAGGTTTCATCCATGCCGCGACCAGCGCACAGATTGCGGGCGTGGTTGATCGTCACCTGCGTGGTCACGGGCCGCGCGTGCAACTGACGTTGGACTGCGCGTCGCTTGCAGATAGCCTGCAGTGGGAATGGAGCAACGCCAGCGGCGATCTGTACCCGCATGTATTCGGCCCGATCCCATTGTCCGCGGTGATCGCCAGCACGCCATTCGATCCTGACGCCTGACTTGCCAGTCAGCAGGCTGACTCGGACCTACGCACTAAATGGTTTTGGAGTGGTCCAAGCTTGCCGACGAATGCCAAAGTGCTAACCTTGGTTTATGACAACGATCCATATCTCAATCCCCGACGCGCTCAAGTCTTTTGTCGATGAGCAAGTGCTGCAGCGCGGCTACGACGATGACGCCGAGTACGTGCGCGAGTTGATCCGCAAAGATCAGGATGGACAGAAATTGCGCAGCCTGCTTTTGGAGGGCGCTGCGTCCGTTCCATCGACCACCGCCGATGCGCACTACTTCGACGCGTTACGTGAAGGCGTCCGCCAGCGCGCTCGCGGGTGACAACCAAGCCTGTCATTCTGCGGTTGATGGCTGAGCGCGATGTTGATGAAGCCATCAGCCATTTCTTAGGTGAGGACGCGTGGCAAGCTGCGCTCAGGTTTATCGACGCACTGGAACGGGCCTACACGCACATCGGCCGCCATCCTGCCACGGGTTCGACGCGTCATGCTCACGAGCTCGGACTTCCAGATTTGCGCTTCTGGCCACTGCAACACTTTCCACAGCTGGTCTTCTACGTCGAGCGTGACGATCACATCGACGTCTGGCGTGTGCTCCACGGGTGTCGAGACATTCCCGTATGGATGCAGCCACCCGGCGCGCGCTGACAATTGCCGAACCGATCAGCGCATAGGACCTGCCTGGCAGGAGATAAACGCATTCGACCAATACTTTGCGTGCGCGAACTACGCGCCGAACTTGAGATCCCACGAGTCGATCCGATCCAGGCGAATTTTGTTGGCAAACAGCGAGAACGCCAGCATTCCGGCCAACCCGTTCGCGCGCTGTACCCACGGCGGCAGGTACAGCGGCTGCTCGATGTAGCCCGAATCGAACCACGGCTCCAACGCGATGACGTCGTGCAGCGTCATCTTTCCAGCAAACAGATTGCGGCACAGTTTCAGGCGTTTGTTTTTCAACGCCCAGCGGAAAAACGTGTGCACGCTGAGCAGGCCGTGCAGATAAACCGTGTCCTTGGTGAACGCGGCGCCGCCAGTCACGGGCGCGCCACGAAATACGCGCGCAGCTGACGCAAAACTGTCGCTGTCGGTTTGTCCATGGCTCATAAAGAAGCGGAATACCTGGATGAAATCAGCGCCACGCAGCGCCATGTCGATGGCGATGATGCGCAGGCTGATGCGCTTCATACGGCCGATGTCGATCGAGCCAGTGATCAATTCCGCAAAAGTGGCCAGTCCTTCCTGGGTCGCGGTGATGCGCGGCGAGTTACGTGCCATCGACGCCAGATGCGGTTGTTCACGGCCATTGAGTGCGGTCAGCGAGTGCACGAACGCTTCGTGTTCCAACAGTTGATGACGATCGTATTCGGAGAACGCGGTGGCCGATCGCAGCCGGATACGCGTGGGGCCCGCTGCAGCCTTGGCGGTCAATTGCGGATCGATCT
>JANMSL010000469.1:0-9628 GCA_031389245.1 Lysobacterales bacterium
CATTTTCCTGTGCATACACTGCCAACACGGCCTGCAGCGGGACATTGACCTGCTGACTGACCCCGTTGAAGCGCGCCGAAAAACGCACTGTATCGTTACCCAATTCAAGTTCGGCAACGGCGCGCATGGCCACGTTCAAAACGATTTGCCCATCCTTGATGGCGTGCGTCGGTACGCGGACACCACTCTGCCTGGCATCAACCAGTAGATAGGGCGTCAACCCGTTGTCGCTGATCCATTCGTAGACGGCGCGCAATAGATACGGCCGATTGCTGGTCATCTGGAATTCGGTCATGGCAGTGCACGCATATTTTTTTCGGACTCGGTCATGCTCTTGTGATACGCAGGATTGCGAAAGATGCGTTCGCCGTACTCGATCACACAGTGCGCCTCGCGCGGAAGGACTACCCCCAATGCGTGGAGCCGCCAGACCAGTGGCGCCAAGGCGACATCCGCGATCGACATTTCGGGATTCAGAAAGAACTTGGATGCCTTGAACACCGGAATACTGGCAACCAGACCATCGCGCAGAGACTTGCGCGCCGCCTCGGCCGCTGCCTTGGTACCGGTCTGGATGATCTCCAGCAGGTTGATCCAGTCCTTCTCAATTCGCTTTACGCCCAGACGTACGCGTGCACGGCCGAGAGGATCGGCCGGCAACAGCGGCGGATGCGGGTAGCGTTCGTCCAGGTATTCCACAATCACGTTCACGTCGTAAAGGGAAATATCCCGATCCACCAGAGTGGGCACGGTGTGATACGGATTCAAATCGAGCAAATCTTCTGGTGGTTTGACCACATCCACGACCACCAACTCGTGCGTTACGCCCTTGGCGGCGAGCACCATGCGCACGCGGTGGCTGTCCATGTCGTCTTTGCCCGAGAACAATGTCAATACCGTCCGGGCACGCAGCGCATTGGTCGGCGACTTGCGCTTGGTTGCTCCCCAACTCGCATTGCTGGATACGCTCACGACGGCACCCTCCATGCTCCAAGCCTAGCCGATTTTTGCTCGTACGGGGTGAGACTTCGCGGCGACACGATGCCCCCGGGCATCGTGTGCGAAGTCGAACGCACGGCCATGGCGACGGCATGGATGCCGGAGGTAGGGGTCGCTCTTGCGCATCCTGCGCTCGCGACACTTGCACATCCATGTGCTACGCAACGCAGGAGCAGTTGCCGAATGGCCGGGCCGGCGCCATGCACCATGGAAGGTTTATTTCGTCATTCCAAACGGAGCGACAGTTGCCCCCGGGCATCGTGTGCGAAGTCGAACGCACGGCTATGAGCAACCAGGTGCGGCGCAGCGCTTTGGGGATACGCCCAAGCGCCCATTGAGCTCAGCTTAACGCCACTCCTCAATTTTGCGCCGCCGTCCAGCGCCGATCGCGGGCGCTCCGTCAATGGCGTGGCCGCGAGCGGAATGACTTGGCGCGTGACGCTTTCCAATGAAGCCGCGCCGACACTCCGCAGCAGGGACGGTCATCTCGATCAACCCGACCAAGCAAAAGATGCTTTGTCGGGTGCGCACTGAAATCAGTGCACATCGCTCCAGTATTCAGTCTTCAACAGCCAGGCAATGAATGTGAAGAAGCCCAGGAACAGGATGACCACCCAGCCGACACTTTCGCGTTTGAGCGCTGATGGGTCGCCGACGTATTCAAGGAACGCTGAAATGTCACGCGCCACTTGATCGTACTCGCGCGCGTTCAGTTTGCCCGGCGCAATCGGCTCAAAATGCGAGAACACCTGAACCTCGGTTTCCTTGCCACCGGCGCCATGACTCTTGTGCGTTTCGTACACTGCGGCCTGGGTGCCCTGCAGGTCCCACAGCACATGCGGCATGCTGGCGCCAGGGAATACCATATTGTTCCAACCTAACGGCTTTTTGGTATCGACGTAGAACGACTTGAGATAACTGTAGATCCAATCGGCACCGCCATGCTTGACGCGGGCGACAAGCGAGAGATCCGGTGCGCTCTTGTTGAACCAGACGTTGCCATCATCCGGATTCATCGCCACGGTCATGGTCTCGCCGAACTTTGTGCCGGTGAAGTTGAGCGAACCCATCACTTCCTCCTCGCTCAGGCCCAGATCTTCGGCCATGCGCGAATAGCGCATGTATTTGATCGAATGGCAGGACAGGCAGTAGTTCATGAAGTATTTGGCGCCACGCTGCAGTGACTCGCGGTCGCCGATGTTGGCGTCGGACTGCTGGATCAAGTCATGCCCGCCCTCTGAGGAAGCAACTGCCGGGGTGGCGGCCGCTAGCGCGAACAGAGCAATGGTAAGTGCGATCAGTTTTTTCATGATTGGACCCTAGTGATCGAACGTCACGCGCTCAGGCTCGGGCTTGGTTGCGCCCCAGCGCGACCACCACGGCATGAAGATGAAGAAGCCGAAATAGAAAGCGGTGCAAATCCGTGCCGAGAGCGTGAGCAGGTCAGTCGGATGTTGCGTTCCGCAGTAACCCAGCCAGAAAAAACACAGCACAAACAGCGTCAGCATGAGTTTGGAAAAGCTGCTGCGATAGCGCATCGACTTGACCGGACTGCGATCGATCCAGGGCAGCAGAAACAGGATCAACACCGCCCCGCCCATCACCGCCACGCCGGGAAACTGCGAACCGAACATGGCCGGCACGGCGCGCAACATCGCGTAGTAAGGCGTGAAGTACCAAACCGGCTTGATCAGCAGCGGCGTCATCATGGGATCAGCAGCAATAAAATTGTCGTGCTCAAGGAACCAGCCACCAAACGTCGGTGCGAAAAATACGATGAACGCGGCGATCAACAAAAAGAAAGCGGTGCCGAACAGGTCCTTCACGGTGTAATACGGGTGGAACGGAATGCCATCCAGTGGCTTGCCGCTGGCGTCCTTCTGCTTTTTGATTTCGATTCCGTCCGGGTTATTGGAACCGACCTCATGCAACGCCATCAGATGCAGGTAGATCAGCCCCGCCAGCACCAACGGCAGCGCAATCACGTGCAAGGCGAAAAAGCGGTTCAGAGTAGCGTCAGCAACCAGATAGTCGCCACGAATCAGCTCAACCAAACCATCGCCGATAATCGGAATTGCGCCGAAAATCGACGTGATCACCTGCGCGCCCCAATACGACATTTGACCCCAGGGCAACACGTAGCCAAAAAATGCCTCACCCATAAGCGCCAGCAGCATGACCATACCGAGCACCCAGACCAGCTCGCGTGGCTTCCGGTACGAGCCGTACAGCATGGCGCGAAACATGTGCAGATAGATCACGATGAAGAACAACGAGGCACCCACCGCATGCATGCTTTGCAGCAGCCAGCCCCAGTCGACGTCGCGCCTGATGTATTCGACTGAGTCGAAGGCCATCGCAGCATCAGGTTTGAAGTGCATGGTCAACCAGATTCCGGTAAGGATCTGATTGGCGAACAGCACCATCGCCAATGAACCGAAGTAGTACCAGAAGTTGAAATTCTTCGGCGCGTAGTACTTGCCGACGTGCCGGTTGTACCACTCCGTCGCGCCAGGCGCGCGCGCGTTGAACCAGTCGTAGCTGGCTGTCATCAAGCGACCCATGGAATTGGCCATGACTACGCCACCTCTGCCATCTGGTCGACGCCGATCTCGATCGTGTTGTCGTCGATGAAATGATAGGGCGGTACTTTGAGATTGCGCGGCGCGGGCATGTCTTTGTAAACACGGCCGGCCATATCGAAACGCGAGCCGTGGCAAGGGCAGAAGAAACCACCCTTCCACTCGTCGTCGAATTCCTGCGGCACCATCTCGGGCACAAAGGTCGGCGAGCAACTCAGGTGCGTGCAGATGCCAACAATGACCGCAATCTCGGGCTTGATGGCGCGCTGGGCGTTGGCTGCGTAGCTCGGCTGCTGCTCAGGATTAACGGTGGAATTGGGATCAACCAATCGATCACTCAAAGTTGCCAGACCGGCCAGCAGATCGGGCGTCCGCCGGATGATCCACACCGGCTGTCCACGCCAACGTTCTATGAGCCGCTGCCCTGGCTCAAGCTTGCTGATGTCCGCGATCACCGGCGCACCGGATGTCTTGGCCGCGGCACTGGGCTGCCAGGACTTTACGAAAGGCACAGCGGCGAACACGCCACCGACACCGCCGACCACGGCTGTCGTTGCGGTCAAAAACCGTCTACGCCCGTGGTTGACACCATGATCTGCCATGAGGCACCCCAAGAAGTTACAGAAGCTGAGTTGTCTCGCCCGGAGTCGGATCGGTATCCGGCGGGCCAAGCGGAACTGCCGGAACCACATCACAGAGCGCAATGCGAGTCGGACCGTTCCTTAAAGCGTGCAGTGTAGCGGAACGCTTCTTGGCCCGACAATCGAGACGCAGGAAAACCAAGAGTCGACAAGGCAGGAAGCAAGGGCGCTGCGCAAGGCGCGCCGCTGGCCGAACACACGCAAGTTGCGGTAAAACACAAATCCAATGACTGCCTTGCCACAATGGGCGACTTTAATACGGGTTCGTCAATGCAACGTTTCGTCGCGGGATTGAAATTCATCGCCCAGTTCACTGTCCTCGGATTGGCGTTGGCGTTTGTGTTGACGCGCCTGTTTCCTGAGCATTTCGGCGAGCAACCCACGCGCACCGAAACCTCCGCCCCGGCTGCTGCAACCTCTTCTTTTGCGGAGGCAGTGCGTCGTGCCGGCCCCTGGGTAGTCAGCATTTCGGCCGAACGTGTGGTCGCGGCAAGTGTGGCGCCGATTTTTGGCGACCCGACCTGGCAGCGTTACTCCGAAGCATCCTCCCCGGTGCAACAACTGACGCGCAGCCTGGGCTCGGGCGTGATCATGTCTGCAGACGGTTATGTGCTGACCAACTTTCACGTGATCCAGGGCGCGCAGTTGATCCGCATTGGACTTTGGGACGAACGCGTCACCTCCGCCACCTTGGTTGGGGTGGATCCGGCGACCGATCTGGCCGTACTGAAAATCGACGGCAGCAACTTTCCGACCGCCAAGTTTGCCGATGAGAGCAAGCTTGAAGTGGGTGACGTAGTGCTGGCTATCGGCAATCCCTACGGACTGGATCGCACCGTCACCATGGGTGTCATCAGTGCCACCCGACGCAATATTCTCGGGCGATCGCGCTTCGAGAATTTTCTGCAGACCGATGCCGCGGTCAACGACGGCAATTCGGGTGGCGCCTTGATCAACACGCAGGGCGAGCTGGTAGGCATCAACACGGCAAATCTTGGCAATGGACTCAGCATCGGTTTTGCCATACCCGCTGCCGCAGCGCGCGAAGTTCTACAACAGATCGTGAAGTTCGGCGAAGTAATTCGCGGCTGGATGGGGGCAGTTTATTTCGATGCGTCCTACTCACCCGTTGCTGGCGGCACTGCCTCGCAACGTGGCGTGCAGATCACGCGCCTGCTGCGAGCCGGGCCGGCGGACAACGCCGGTCTGCGACCCGGAGATATCGTGTTGGCGTTCGACGATCAGCCGGTGATCGACGGTGCCGATCTGCGCCTGCGTGAAGCTGCGCTGGCCCCGGGTACCAAGGTCAAGGTGAGCGTCACGCGCGCCGGGATACCGCTGAATGTGGAGATCGAACTGATGCGGCAACCCAGCACGATCCAGGGCGGCTAACGCCACTCAGCCCGAATTCACGCCAGCGAGTGCGTTCAGATAACGCTGCCTGAGCAGGGCAACGCGCTCGACGTAGACTTTGGTCTCCGCATACGGCGGCACCGTGCCGCGATACTTGGCCACCGCACCCTCGCCAGCGTTGTAGGCAGCGGCGACCAGCGTCACATCGCCGGCATAGCGTTTGAGCAGCCCGGCCAGATGTTCGACCCCGGCCTTGATGTTCTGCTGCGCATCAAACGCATTGGTCACGCCATACATGCCAGCAGTCGCCGGCATCAATTGCATCAGTCCCTGCGCACCCTTGTTCGACAGCGCCATCGGGTTGTACGCCGATTCGGCATGGATCAAGGCGCGGATCAACGCGACCTCGACACCAAACTCGGTAGCTGCATTGGAGATTTCAGTGGCGTAGTCCGTGGTGTTGAGCACAATGGCATTCCAGTTGATGCTGGATCGGACACCACAGGCATAACAGCCCCCAACCAGCACTGTCTGGTAGTGCCGGCCGCGCGGTGGCTTGCTGGAAAACACCACCACGCCACCCTGCATGTGCTTGTAATAAACGTCGGCACGCTGCGCGCTGCGCTTGCTGCCTGAGGCAGGTGCGAGCAGCACATGCTGGCGATTGCACGGCAGGTTGGTATAGGTCACCACGCCAGACTTGCCCTTGCAGGTGTGCACGCCGCTGGCCGCCTGAGCACTGGGTAAAAACCAGCAAGCCGACAGACCAAACAGCAAGATTGCGAAAAAACGCTTTGCCATCACTCGAGTTCCCGTACCTGAATGACCAGTTGAGACCGACATCCCCGCGTAGAGTTTCCTTCAGATGCCCGAAATATGCCAGTGTTTACGCTTGACGCGGGAAGGAGAACATGGGTTCCGGAGCTATAATCTGCCCCCTTTCACAATTTGACACCTTCATGGCAGGCAAGCTCTACATCAAGACCCACGGCTGCCAGATGAACGAGTATGACTCGGACAAGATGCGCGATGTGCTGCACGCGGCACATGGGCTGACAATCACCGATAACGAACAGGATGCCGATGTGATCCTGATCAATACCTGCTCGATCCGCGAAAAGGCACAAGAAAAAGTGTTCTCGCAGTTGGGTCGATGGAAGGAACTGAAAGCGGCAAACCCGCAACTGGTGATCGGCGTCGGTGGCTGCGTCGCCTCACAGGAAGGCGAGGCAATCATCAAACGCGCGCCCTATGTAGATCTGGTATTCGGTCCGCAGACCCTGCACCGCCTGCCAGCGATGATCGAAGCGCGTCGTGCTACGCATAAACCCCAGGTCGACATCAGTTTCCCGGAAGTAGAAAAGTTTGATCATCTTCCCGAACCGCGCATGGAAGGCCCAACTGCATTCGTTTCAATCATCGAAGGCTGCAGTCGCTATTGCAGTTTCTGTGTGGTGCCGTATACGCGCGGCGAGGAAGTTTCGCGACGCTTCGACGACGTCATTGCTGAGGTTGTATCGCTGGCCGCTCAGGGTGTGCGCGAGGTGAACTTGCTGGGGCAGACGGTCAATGCCTATCGCGGTGCAATGCATGATGGCGAAATCGCCGACCTCGCACTGCTGATCGAAACCATCGCCCAGATCCCCGGCATCGGTCGCATCCGCTTCACCACTTCGCACCCGCTGGAGTTCTCCGATCGGCTGATCGAGTGTTATGCGAACGTGCCCAAACTTGCCAATTTCCTGCATCTGCCAGTGCAGTCAGGCTCCGATCGCGTTCTGGCTGCGATGAAGCGAGGGCACACCGCGATCGAATACAAGGCGCGCATCCGCAAGCTGCGCGAAGTGCGCCCGGATATCTGCATCAGCTCGGATTTCATCGTGGGTTTCCCCGGCGAAACCGAGAGGGATTTCCAGGCGACCATGAAGTTGATCGATGACATCGGCTTTGATCAGAGTTTCAGCTTCATCTACTCACGCCGCCCGGGCACACCTGCCGCCAGTCTGCTCGATGAAATGACGCAGGAAGAAAAGCACCAGCGCCTGACACATCTGCAAGCCACCATCAACAGCAACGCGGCGCGCATCAGCCGGGCCATGATTGGCAGTTCCCAAACCATTCTGGTGGAAGGCCCAAGCAAGAAGGACCCCAAGCAACTGTG
Source organism: Lysobacterales bacterium (assembly GCA_031389245.1). Lineage (GTDB taxonomy): Bacteria > Pseudomonadota > Gammaproteobacteria > Xanthomonadales > Ahniellaceae > 0-14-3-00-62-12. The sequence continues at coordinate 7,737 of JANMSL010000469.1, forward strand.
TGGTCGTACCGAGAACAACCGCATGGTCAACTTCGATGGCAACGCGCGACTGGTCGGTCAGTTTGTTGACGTAATCATCACCGAAGCCACCACCAATTCCCTGCGCGGGCGTGTCGCCATAGACGCCAGCGTGGCAGCGTGAGCATCACCATGCTGTATTCGGTTGGGCGATTTTTCGGTGCTGTGTTGATCGTCTGGTCGTCGATTGGCGGCAGCGCTGCCTACTGCGGCGAAACCGCCGAGCGGCTCAGTGTGGAAGGCCTGTCGAATCTTTACCAGGTATCGCCCACGTTGTATCGCGGCGCCATGCCTGACGCGGCCGGCTTTGACGCGCTGGAGGAAATGCCGATCGCCAGCGTGCTGTCGCTGCGCTGGCACGCCGACCCGGCAGATGCGACACCCGAGGACGGTCCCCGCCGGCTGCACATACCGATCCGCACCTGGGATTTGGAGGAAGCCCATGTGGTGGAGTTCCTGCAACTCGCCTCGGATCCGGCCAATCAACCGATGCTGGTGCATTGCAAACACGGCGCCGACCGTACCGGCACCATGGTCGCAGCGTATCGAATTGTGGTTCAGGGCTGGAGCAAGGAAGAGGCGCTCGCAGAGATGAAGACGAAGCAATTTGGGCACCACTGGATGTGGAAAAACCTTCGCCGTTTCGTGCTCAACATGGACGTTGAGCGGATTCGTCAGGCAGCAGGACTCGGCGCGATTGCGCAAGGCGACGCGACCGAGCCAGCTGCCGAATCGACCGAGTAACCGATGCCGCATTCAGGCTCCGCGCAAGAGCTGCGCCGGGCTGGTCAACCTGCGGTTTTTTTCCCCTGACTCAGGGGCTATCCAGGCTCCGAACTTGAACGGAGGTTGCCTGGAGCCTCGCTCAAACTGGAAGCGTCAAGCCAGGCGTTGCTTCAGCCAGGCACGTGCCATCGCCCAATCGCGATAGACGGTACGTTCATCGATCTCGAACAGGTGCGCGACTTCGCTCACTTCCAGTCCCGCGAAGTAACGCAGTTCTACCATTTCGGCCATGCGCGGATCGAGCTCAGCGAGTTGCTTCAACGCCTCATCCAGCGCCGGCATGTCGGTATTGTCTTCAATCGGCAACGCCATCGCCTCAACAAAATCCACTTGCTGCCAAACACCGCCACCGCGCTTGTCGCGCATCTTGGCGCGGGCGCGATCCATCAGCACCTGACGCATCAACTTGGCTGCGGTCGCAAAGAAGTGCTTGCGATTGCTGATATCGAGTTTTCCGGCGCCGAGCAGGCGCACGAAAACATCATTGATCAATGCAGTCGGTTGCAAAGTGTCGTGCCCTTGATTTCCGCGCAACTCGCTCGCGGCGATGCGCCGCAGATCGGCATAAACATACGGCAACAACTGCTCCAGCGATGCAGCATCGCCTTCGCTCCAGCGCTTCAACCAACCGGTGACATCCCCCGCAGCAGCCGTCATCCGCCAATCTCCTGATCCGATTGATGGCCAGTCTACTGCGGCAAGGGGTCACACTCATGCAGCAAGAGCGCATCGCCCCGGACGGCAAAACCAAATCCGCGGTACAAATGGCAATCCTGTGACTCAAGGCGCGGCGCCGACGCCCAGCACGTCCTCGACAATGGTGACGATGCGCGCGACGGCCCCGCGCTCACGCTCCATGGCGATGAGTGCAGCCTTGCCCATCGCCTGGCGCGTATCGCTCTCAGCGAACAGACGGGCCACGGTTTCGCCGAGTTCAGCGGGATTGCGCACGCGCAGCGCTGCGCCATCATGAATCAGGCTCTCAGTGATCTCGGCAAAATTGAAGGTGTGCGGCCCGACGATGACCGGAACCGCGACCGCAGCTGGCTCCAGCACATTGTGCCCACCGATCGGATCGAAGCTGCCGG
>JANMSL010000480.1:0-1965 GCA_031389245.1 Lysobacterales bacterium
GCGAAACCAGCCGCGCGGATTGCCAAATTGACCCATGCAGACCGCCAGCTCGTTGATCGACGCGGCGCGCTCGAGGGTCATGGTTGCGGGAACGGCATCGATCTTCGGAAACACCAGTCCATAATCGTCCGGATGCAGAAACAGCCACGCCGCGGCGATTACCATCGGCACATACTCACGCGTTTCCGGTGGCAGCGCGTTGTACACATGCGCGTCCCAGAAGCGGCGCTGAGTGCCGCCCGCCAAGCGGCCAACACGTCCCTCGCCACCGTTGTAAGCGGCCAGGGCAAGTTCCAGATCGTTGTTGAAGACGCGGAATTGATCGTTCAGAAAAGCAACGTTGGCTTCGGTAATCCGGCGCGCGTCGAAGCGTTCATCAAAACCGCCATTGCGCGACAGTCCAAAGCGCGAAGCGGTGGCCGGCATGAACTGCAGCAGTCCAGCCGCACCCGCGCGCGAGATTGCATGCACCTTGCCGCCCGATTCCTTGGCCAGCATGCCAAACAATAAAGCCTCGGGCAGTCCCGCCTGCTCGTACACCGGCCACATGCGATAGCGCAGATATTGATAATTTTCGTGTGCGTCCAACAAGTTGGGGCGCATCCAGGTCAACCACTCTTCGATCGATGCCTTTACTGCCTCATTCAGCAGAATCACTTCATCAAGCTTTTTGCCCTTGAGCAGTGCAACGCTGCGCGCAACTTCTGGGAGTGCTTCCAATGGCACCGCGCTCGCTGCGCTGTCCGCGTCCAGCGTTTCGATCTTGGCAGCCGATGCAGCCGGGTCCGCAGCACTGCGCCCGAGCAAAGCCACCTGCATCAACTCAAGTGCGCGCGACTGCGCCTGCAACGCGCCCGCTGCATCGCAGTGGCGTTCGCCCAGACAGGCGGCGACGGCGGTATCCAGATTCTGCCGCGCTGCGGTCAGCGCCGTATCGGCGACGTCACGCTCACCGCGGTGCCAGGACTCCAGCGTACGCTCAAACGTCAGCGCCGCTGCGCTCACCGCGGCGTTATGTGGCCCTGCAGTCTGCTGCTTGGTGGCATTGCCCGCACAACCGGCCATCACTATCAATACCGCATAGACGCAAACACTTCGCATCGTGGCAAACCTTGGTTGAGACCGGCGCACGGTAGCCGCCCCACTGCAATGGCGCAACTTTTGTCGTCCCGGCGTCGATAGAATCGTGATCCAAGCTCATCAAGGAAGCCAGACGTGTCCAGCATTCACCTCGGCAAAGGCAACCAGGACGTCTACCTGCTCGCCAAGTACGGCAACCGCCACGGATTGATCGCCGGCGCTACCGGTACCGGAAAATCGGTATCGTTGATGGTGCTGGCCGAGGGCTTTTCGCGCCTGGGTGTGCCGGTGTTCCTGTCCGATGTGAAGGGCGATCTGGCCGGTCTCAGTCAGAGTGCAGTCATCAGCGAAAAGCTGCAGGCGCGCATCGAGCGACTCGGGCTAACGGACTGGAAGGCGGAAGCAAATCCGGTTGTGTTCTGGGACATCTACGGTCGCAATGGCCATCCGGTGCGCACCACGATCACCGAGATGGGACCGAATCTGCTGACCCGCCTGCTGGAGTTGAACGACACCCAGGAAGGCGTATTGCAAGTCACCTTCAAAGTGGCCGACGAGAACGGCATGTTGCTGCTCGACCTGGACGATCTTCGATCGATGCTGAAGTTCGTCTCGGAAAACGCCAAGGTGATTTCCGCGCAGTACGGACTGGTTGCGCCGCAGTCGATCGCGGCGATCCAGCGCTCGCTGCTGCGGCTGGAAACCGAAGGCGGCGCCGAGTTTTTTGGTGAGCCGGCGCTTGAGCTCAATGACTTCATGCGTCAGGACATGAGCGGTCGCGGCATCATCAACGTGCTCAGCGCAGAACAGTTGATCCTCAAACCACGCGTCTATTCGACCTTCCTGCTGTGGCTGCTGTCGGAGCTGTTTGAAAACCTGCCCGAG
>JANMSL010000558.1:0-4667 GCA_031389245.1 Lysobacterales bacterium
GCGTCTGGTCGACTTCAACAGCGAGCGCGACGTGCTCAATCACATGCACGTCACTCCCGACAATAAGGTTTTGCTCGGTGGCTGGTGCGCGCCTGAAGGCGCCGAAAGCGTTTGGCCTTGTGCGGCCCGCCTGCACTCCGGTGGCGCTCTGGACCTGACGTTCGGACCTTCCGGCACCGGGCTGATGCAATTTGAAGAATTTGGTGGCGTTCAATCTTTCTTCACCGGCACATTCGCTCGCGGCGGTGATGGCTCGCTCTGGTTCGCGGGGAGCACCACCTTGCCAGCCACGATCAGTGTTAGCCGACTTGCCGAAGACGGTGCCAGCATACTCGGCGCCTTTACGTTTCACTTCAACGACCTCCCCACGCAACCGAACAGCCAGGTTCGGGCGATGGCTGCAGCGCCAGGGAACACCATCATCATCGCTGGCGAAGCGCTGCGCGAGACCGGCGGTTCCCGCGATATTGCTGTCGCCCGTTTGGTCCTGGATACGAGCAGCGGCGTGATTGCGCTCGATCCGACCTTTGGCACCAATGGCGTGTTGAGGACTCCGTTTGGCAGGTTAGTGACTGATCTGCTCGTCCTCGCCGATGGTCGAATATTGTTGAGTGGTATGAAAAGCGGCGCCGTCAGCAGCGGCATGGCCCGCGGTTTTGTGATGCGCCTGCTCGCCAATGGCGTGATCGACGACACCTTCGGTACCGCCGCAGGGGTTACACAGTTGCCTTTGTGCGCTGGCGCTTACACAAGTGACGAGCCGCGCATAGCGATCGATACGCAAGGGCGAATCGCAACCGCGTATACGGCACGCTATCGCGCTCCAGATCTCCTCGAACTCGACTCCGAGATCTGCGTCAACCGGCTGCTGCCAGACGGCCAGCAGGATGTGAGCTTTGGTGGCATCCAGATTCCCGGAGGGACCGGCCATCCGGTGCGGGTCAACATTGGAGGTTCGCAATCACTCGAATCGATTGCGGTCGGTGCGGACAGCAAGATCATCGTCGGCGGAGACGTCATCGGTGGTAGATGCCCGGTCCGGTGTTTTATGGTCGCACGCCTCAACCAATACCCGAGGAACAACACGGTGCTCGATTTAAGCTATGGCGGCGCCGGCGCAGGCGTAGGCCTGTACGACGGGAAAACCGATTGGAGCGCCGCTAGCTCGATCGTGATTGGTAACGGCGGGCTGATGATTGCCGGCTCCGCCGCGCATGTCCTCCAGGATCCCTTTGTTCCTGATCGCTTCGGCGTGGCAAAGGGACAACTTGGCCCCGCCGCATTCGATCCGGTATTCGCCGATGGATTCGAGTAAACCCATGAATGCGTGCCGCTACATCAACCGTTGCGCGCTCAATGTCGCTGCGCGCAGCATGTGCGAATCCAGCGGGAGACCACCATGCGCTATGCGCTGATCGCGGCTACGTTTTCTTTCACGCTTTTCGCTGCTTCCCAGGCGTGTGCCGATGTGGTGTTCAACGTCAACACCACTGCCGATCTGATCGACAACAACATCGGCGATGGCCTGTGCCGCACGGTCGCCAACAATTGCTCGCTGCGTGCAGCGATTATGCAGGCTAATCCCCTGCCGGCGCCGGGTGCGGCGGTTATCAACCTTCCGCCTGGAATTTTCCTGCTGACGCGCGTACGCGATGACTTGAATGGTGAAGACAACGGCGATCTGTATCTCGCCCCACCGCCTGCTCCCGACCCCAGGCAACCCTTATTCATGCCCGGCACACAAGCTGCTCCCGGCAGCACGCTCATTGAAGTCGCCTATATAGTGATCCGCGGTGCGGGCGCGGGCATTTCGATTATCGATGCCAACTATCTGGACGGTGCGTTGCGCATTGAGCAAGGTCGCCATGCGCGCATCGAATCGGTCACGATCCGCCATGGCAGTCGGCTCGGCGACAGTGGTGGCGGCATCCACAACGCCGGCGGCCTGACTCTGGCTCAGTGTGTGATCGAGCAAAACGTCGCAACGATCGACGGTGGCGGGATATTCAACAGTGGTGCAATTACCGTGGAGCGCAGCACGATCTCGTCGAATGTTGCTGGGCGTAACGGCGGCGGCATGTCGGTCAACGGCAGCACTCTGGTGCGCGACAGCACGATCCACAGCAACAGCGCCGGCAATCACGGCGGCGGTATCCACAACATCCAGCAATCGGAAGCGGTCAACAGCTCCATCAGCTACAACACCGCCGGCACCCACGGCGGCGGTGTCTATAGCAACGACCACGTTACCCTCTTTGGCACGACGGTAATCGGCAATGACGCCGATCACGATCGCGACCAGAACGGCGGCATCGGTGGTGGCATCTATGCGGAGCCGGGCTCGCTCTTCGGCGCGATCGACGCGTTGATCGCGGGCAACACACTACGGGACGCACCGATCTACAACGACTGCAACGGCGTGCTGAACACTTCTGGCCGAAATCTTTTCTACACCCTGACCGATGACGGGGCCGGCTGCGGTTTCATTGGGCCGAGTGGCGCGCACGTGTCGCTACATACGCTCGGGCCCTTGCAGGACAACGGAGGTCCGACCTGGACGCATGCGCTGCTCGCAGGCAACGAAGCCATCAACGCGACGATTGCCGGAGAAGGTTGCCGAGATCAGAGCGGCGGAGTCATTACGACCGACCAGCGCGGTGCTCCACGTGTCGTGGGTCCACGCTGCGACGTTGGCGCATTTGAGTTCGGTGCACATGTTGTATCTATTTTCAGGAGTGGCTTCGAGTAGACGACGTCGAACACGCCCGACACAGGTTGACGTAGCCACCCACTAAATGTTGGAGATCACAATGCACAGCATTCGATTGAGATGGGCAACGATCGCAGCGCTGCTGTTGGCCGCGACCGCGCATGCCGCTGATGGTGGCTATGACCTGAGCTGGGGTAACAGTGGGCGTCTGACGATCGATGTTTCACCCAGCCACGACACAGGTAAAAAGTTGCTGATTCGGCCGGACGGAAAAATGCTGGTAGCAGGAACTTGTGGAGATGATTTCTGTGCGACTCAGCTACTGCCTAATGGCAGCTACGACACCGGGTTTGGGCCGGCCAGTCATCCTGGACGCGTGATTTATACCGCTTTCGATGTTGCTTCTTACCTACTTATGGATGCCGCACTGAGAGCGGATGGCGGAATGGTTTTGGCCGGCATGGAAATTGTCGGGCAAAACAGTAAAGGCGTAGTGTTGTGGGCGGATGCGCCGGGCACCGCCACGACGATACTAACCTTTGATGCGAACCTCGGTTCGACCTATTCACTAGATGCAATCGCCATCCAGAGCGACGGCAAGGTCGTCGTCGCAGCGAATGTTATTGTCGAAGGCCAGAACGTCTTCGCTGTAACACGGATTACACCTGGACTTGCATACGACTTGAGTTTTGGCGATGGGAATGGCACCAAGCTGATCGCATTCGCGGGTAACAGCCTACCCTCGGCCGTAGCCATTCAGCCGGACGGAAAAATAGTAGTGGTCGGCACCGCAGCCAACAAGGTTGTCGCAGTGCGCCTTCTGACCAATGGTCAGCTGGACGATGATCCGGTGCTGGGGTTCGGTGATGGTGGCCGCGCAGTGTTCGATTGGGGGGCGCCCAGTGCCGCAACCGCGGTGTTGATTGATAGCGATGGCAGCCTGTTGCTTGCCGGGCATGCGTTTGGCGGCACCGGGCCTGTGGCAAGTGACGACATCTTTGTCAATCGACTGACCTCGCGCGGCGTCCAGCATCCCGACTTCGGCCTGGTGTGCCCGCCGCCATCATGCGATCCCGGGCCGGCATATATCGCGATCAATCTCGGCACCGGGAACCTGAGCGACGGAGCTCTGGCGATGGCGCTTCAGCCAGACGGAAAAATTCTCGTCAGCGGACGCGCCGGCGTATCTGGCGGCGAGCGTTTTGCGGTCGCGCGGCTTACTCCGTATGGCGATCCGGACTTCGATTTCGGCAACAGCGGCAGCATCTGGAGCCATTTCGGTGCAGTGGCAAAATTCGACGCCGCATCAGGTATCGCGGTAGGTAATGGCGGCATCATGGTCGCGGGCTATAGCCAGGAAGCGAACGGCGGATTCAACCGATTCGGAATTGCCAAGCTGCTGCTGCGGCAGGAAACGACCTTCGCCAACGGCTTTGAGTAGGCCCACAGCCGCGCCGCTAATCAATACGGCGCGATCAAGCACTATCCCTATCAGCTTCCGAGGAGTTCTGGCATGTCCCACATAAAGACGTGTTTCGCAATCGGCATTGGTATCTCGCTCAGCGTGCTGGTTTCAGCGCCAGTGCGCGCCGCCGATGGCGTCGTTGGTCCTGCCAACTGCAACGAAGCGGGTTTCGTCAGTGTACTGAGTTCAGTGATCGCTAGCGGTGGTGGCGCAATCAGCTTCAACTGCGGCGCCGCACCGACGACGATCACGTTTACCACGCACCGCCAGATATCCGCTCCGGTCACCATCAACGGTGGCAACCTGATCAGCTTTGATGGCAACAACGCGTCGGCGTTTTTCCAGGTATTCAACGGCGCCAGTTTGGTGCTGAACGACTTGACGCTGACGCGCGGTGTGTTCAGTTCGGTGCGTGCGCTGGAGAATTTTGGCACGATGACGTTGAACCGATGCGTCGTCACCCAGAACGTATCCAGCACCAGCGCCATCGCC
>JANMSL010000609.1:0-2034 GCA_031389245.1 Lysobacterales bacterium
GGCTCGAAGATTTGTAGTCATCGCGGCAATCAACAGGATGGGCTCGGGCTACCCAACGCTTGATTTGTTGCGTGGCGACAGGATGCAGTCGGTGAGAAGCTCGCTGCTGGAAGCCGCTCCCACAACTGACGCTCCCACCACGGTTACTCCTGCAACACTCGCGCCAACGACTATCGCGCCCAGGGGCGCTCCTACAACGGCCAAACCATGACCCAAACGCTCACCATTGCCGGCGCTGGACTCGCGGGCGCGCTGCTTGCCACGCTGTTGGCGCGGCGCGGATATTCGATCGATGTGTTCGAACGCCGCCCGGATCCGCGCACCAGCGGTTATGAGGGTGGCCGATCCATCAACCTGGCGCTGGCCGAACGCGGACTGCACGGGCTGCGCCTGGCCGGGTTGGAGCGGGAAGTGATGGCCCAGGCCGTCATGATGCGTGGGCGCATGATCCATGAAGGAGTCGATGCTCCGTACTTGCAGCGTTATGGCAAGGACGACAGTGAGGTGATCTGGTCGGTCAACCGTGGCCGTTTGAATATGAGTCTGCTCGCTGCCGCCGAAGCGGCCGGCGCGCGCATTCGCTTTGATCAGCGCCTGACCGGCGTGGAGTGGCAGCGCAAGGTGTTCCATACCGAATCCTTTGCGGGCGTGGCGCGAACCCACGAATTCAACGCGCTGATCGGTGCCGATGGCGCCGGCTCGGCATTGCGCGCAGCGATGAACGCCGAGCGGCCGCTGGGTGAACGATTCGAGCCCCTTGGACACGGCTACAAGGAATTGTCGATTCCGGCACTGGCTGGCGGCGGCTTCCGCATCGAGCGCAACGCGCTGCATATCTGGCCACGCGGCGGCCATATGCTCATCGCCCTGCCGAATGTGGATGGCTCGTTCACCGTCACCTTGTTCCTGCCCAACAGTGTTGCATCGAATGAAAGCGCTCCGAGTTTCGCCGCACTTGGTAATGTCAACAGCGTACGCGCGTTCTTCGAGCGCGATTTTCCGGATGCGGTGGTACTGCTGCCAGACTTGATCGAAGATTTCACCGGCAATCAGACCGGGCTACTCGCGACTCTGCGACTTGATCACTGGCATCGCGGCGGCGAAGCCCTGTTGATCGGCGACGCCGCCCACGCCATTGTGCCGTTCCACGGCCAGGGCATGAACTGTGCGTTCGAGGACTGTGTCGAGCTGGATGCATTGTTCGGCGAATCGAGCGATCTGGCCTGGGTATTCGGCGAGCTCGAAGCGCGGCGCAAGCCTAATGCCCGAGCCATCGCCGACATGGCGCTGGAAAACTATCTGGAAATGCGCGACGCAGTTGCCGATGACCGCTTCCAGCTCATGAAGCAGGTCGAACGCCTGCTCGCCGCGCGCCATCCAGACCGGTTCGTACCCCGCTACACCATGGTCAGCTTCCGGCGCGTGCCCTATGCGCAGGCGATGGCCCGCGGCCAGATCCAGTCGCGGCTGCTTCACGACTTGACCGAAGGCGTCAGCAGCGTCGATCAAATCGACCTCGCAGCAGCCGATGCACGTATAAACGTCGAGCTATCGCCGTTGTAACGCGGCGCATGCCGCGCTGGCCGTTGCCGCACTTGGAACAGGCTCCAAACTGCGCACCTATGGAAGGTCTGAATAGGTCACTAGCTCGTCTTCACTGTACAGCCTATGGTTTGCCACACCCGGGGTTTCAACAGCGGAGCTGGTCGCTCTTAACAGCGCAGCTGGTCAGCCTGCGGTTATTCGCCCCCTGACTCAGGGGGCTAACCAGGTTGCGAACTTATTCTGAGGTTCCCTATTGGCAAGGCACTTCGCGCGTCAGCTTGGTCGTACTCTTGTTGACATTCCAGCCGCCAGGTACACCGTTGATATAGTTCGGCGCACTCAGTACATGGGTCGCCGTGGTGTTGCTCGAATAGCTTCGTTGCATAAAACCAACCGGCGCCGACGTCACAGCAGTGAAGGCACAGGTCGGACAAAAGCCCGCGTATTGCAGCAACGGCACCTGCGCCGTATTCATGTCTCCGGAACCGA
>JANMSL010000610.1:0-5027 GCA_031389245.1 Lysobacterales bacterium
CGGATCAGTTGTTTTCGCCTGCGCCACGTTCGCGTCAAGCGTGATGGCGCAGATCTACACGAATGGCCTGTTGAGCACGGGCGCAACGGCGGAAAATGGAACGGCGGCAGCCGTAGGTACGACCTGGAGCGAGATGCAGCACGATGTAGGCAACACCACCGAGGCCAACACTTCGCTGGGCAGCAGTGCGTTGCAAGGAAGCTTCCGTTTGGCGGATGATTTCATCGTACCCGTCGGGCAAACGTGGACGCTGACATCCATTGACCTGTTTGGCTATAAGACCGGCGCTCCTGCCACGCCTACTCCGTTCGCAACCTATACAGTGCAGATTTGGAACGGCCGACCGGGCGATGTTGGCGCAGCGGTTGTCTGCGGTGACACCACGACGAACGTGATGACGGCGTCGGTGGAAGCACTGATGTTTCGCACCGCCAATACGTTGGTGCCAGCACCGGTTGCGCCGGGCATTACGAGAAAGATCTGGCGCAATTCGCTGAGTATTCCTGCCGCCTGCGCCGGCGCGGATTTCTTTACCCCGGGCACGTACTGGGTGGATTGGGCTTCGACCGACACTTTGGCGGGCGCCCATTTCGACCCGCCAGTCACCGTGGTCGGCGCGCGCGCGGTGGTGGGCGCCAATGCCCGTCAGCAAACTGTGACGACTTCGGCCTGGGCCGATGTGTTTGACACTGGCAATCCGGCCACCGCCCCTGATGTGTTTTTGGACTTCCCCTTCGTCCTGTTTGGCTCCGTAAGCAGCCCGCCGATTGACAATATCTTCGCCGACGGATTTGAGTAGATTCACCAACGCCACGAACCAGTCTGACTCGCTTTCGGTCAAAATCGGCGCACATTCCTGCGCGCGTGGATGTGTGATCGCCTGACTCGCGTCGATCAGCAATGGCGAGCAGAAAGTGGACACCCGTGCCCGCGGGTGTCCACGATGTTGAGCGCTCGATACCTGGGCTGCCCTGAATCTGTGGCTGGTGCTTTTTGCGCGGCGGTAACGACCGAGTTGCCGCCGCGCACAGTGGCGCGAGCCTCACTCCAGTTGTTGCCGCACCGTCTCGCCAATCGCCAGGCAGGAAGTCAATCCGGGCGATTCGATACCGAACAGGTTGACCAGTCGCGGGACGCCATGCACGTCAGCGCCTTGAATGACAAAGTCGCCGCTGGGCGCGCCCGGTCCAACCAGCTTGGGGCGCACGCCGACAAAGTCGGGCAGCAGATCACCGTCGCGCAGTGCGGGCCACCAGCGTCGAATTGATGCGGCGAATTGCGCCTGCTGACTGTCGTCGAAGCGGTAATCGGGCGCATCGATCCAGCGCACGTCAGGTCCAAAATGACAGTGCCCGGCGCTGTCGAAACCCAGATGCACACCCAGTCCAGCGGCCTGTGGCAGCGGATAGATCAGACGCGTAAAAGGAGCACGTCCGCGCAATCGGTAGTAATGGCCAGAGGCGTAATGCTGGAGTGGCACATGGCACGGATCAAGGCCGCTGATCGTACGCGCGACCTGGGTTGCCTGCAGGCCTGCCGCATTGACCAGGCGTCGACAGCGCACTTGGTCGCCGGCAACGGTGGTGACCACGAACTGTTGATCCTCGCAGGCGACAGCGGCGACGGCGGTCTGGCAGGCGAGTCGCCCTCCGGCCTGTTCCAGCTCACCGATCAAAGCCATCACCAGCTCGGGCACGTCAACGATTCCGGTCTCGGCTGACTCGATCGCCGCGACACATTGCAATGCGGGTTCCAGTTGCCGAGCGGCGTCGGCCTCAAGCCAGCGCAGTCCGCCGACGCCATTGGCTGCCGCGCGCGGTAACAGAGCGGCAAGCGCGGAACGTTCTGCTTCGCAGGTCGCGACCACCAGTTTCCCGGTACGCCGATGACTGACCCCACGGTGTGCGCAGAACGCATACAACAATGCGCGACCGCGCACGCACAGACTCGCCTTCAAGGATCCTTCGGAATAGTAAAGCCCGGCATGGATCACACCCGAGTTGCGACTGGAGACACCCTCGCCGGCGCGCGCTTCCGACTCCAACACAAATACCTCATGCCCGGCCTGGGCCAGCGACCGCGCCACGGCCAGCCCGACCACACCGGCACCGATCACAATACTATCGACATCGACCGTGGTGGGGTTCATCGTTGCATCGGCTGCGGAGGGGAAAGTGGTCATGGAGGGATTCTAATAAGAACACGCACGCAGCGATTGTGTACAACGGCGGACTTACTCCCAAGTGACTACTGCGTCGCCCGTTCGGTTGTTCTCGCCGTGCGCAGCGCTGGGCCGCCCCAGGGGCTATGCTTTCACCTGAATCCGCCCTGCGCGCTATGAGCTGCCGGCCGGACTGGTTGTGCGTGGCACTGTATCGGTAGCGCTATTTCTAAAGGGAGCTCGACATGCTGCGAATGACGCTGCGCTGGATTCTGCTTGCCGGAGCTGCCCTGGGCACCGGATTTGAAACATTGGCCGCCACCGCCCAGGACCCCGCCGCGGACTGCATCGACTGTCATCGCACGCGCGGCAATTTGGACGCGCAGTTGCCGCGCATCGAGGGTCAGCACGCTGCGTATCTGGCGCGCGAGATCGGGCGGTTCCGCGATACCCATCGTAAGAACTTGCCGATGCAGATCGTGGCATCGGCGCTGACCCGCGATCAGCTACTGGCATTGGCAGCCGAGCTCGCTGCCCGACCGTGGGATCCCAAACCGCAACGGACCGATGCAGCCGCAGCGAATGCCGGCAGCCCGCTCGCCGCAGCGCTGGCTTGCAGCAGTTGCCATGGCCCGACCTTTCGCGGCGCCGAGCTGGTGCCGCGTTTAGCCGGGCAGAATCCCGAATACCTCGCGCGCCAGTTGCGTGCCTTTGATAGCGGTCATCGCCAACTGTCGTTGCCCGCGGCTGCGCTGTCGATGAAGGGGCTCAGCGCTGCGGAGATCAACGCCTTGGCCCACTATCTGGGCAGTCTGGATGGCCGCGTGAATCTCGATTGGCTGGCCGGTAGCTGGTGCAGCCAGTCATCGACGCAGCGGTCCGAGGAGTGGTGGACCCCGGCACGTGGCGGACTGCTGCTGGGCCTGCATCGTGATCTTGATCGTGCGGGATTGCTCAGCGGCTTCGAGTTTTTGCGCATCGAGATCGGCGATGGGGTTGCCGTCTACCAGGCCCAGCCTGGCGGCCGACCGCCGGTACCGTTCCAGCTGGTCGAAACCGGGGCCGCCTACGCGGTCTTTACCAATCCTGAGCACGACTACCCACGGCGTCTGCGCTACCAACGGTTCGATCGCACGCTGCGCGCGACCGTTGATGACGGCGCCGGTGGCGAAGCACTCAAGTTTGAGTGGATGCTGGATTGCGCCACGGCCGCGCACTGAGAAGTCGTTGTTGAAAGCGGTGCGCAGAATGCGGTCCGTCTTGCGCACCGCATCCCGCACGCTTCGCCGGCAGCCGACGCCGCCGGCAAGTCTCCACGACGGTCAGTGGCTGCCGTCTTCCTGGATCTGCCACAGCGCCTGCAGATCGCGTTCGTAGGCTTCGACGTTGTACTGGTCACGCAGTGCCTGTTCACCATGCAATGCGCCGTGGATGCGCTCGGGCGACATCGGATCTGGATCGACTTCGTCGATCGGGCCGGTGCCAGCGACGTAATGACAGGGAATGACTTGAATAATGGTGATGCTCGGATAGGCCATGAACGTGTTTACGATATTGGTCAGTCCGCTGGTGCAACCGCTGTGTGTCGGGTGTATCGAATAGTTCACGCTGATGCCGGGCACGTTTACCACCAGAGAGTGCACGGCTCCGATATAGCCGCCCGAGTAGTTGCCGGGTCCGACCAGATTGGCGGAGACTGGCGCCGCCGCGAGCAAACCCAGAATGCCGGTAAAGAATGCGAATTTCGCGAAGTGATGCATGTGAAGTTCCTTGATGGTGAGTTGCGTCGCGCCGCACACGGTGTGCGGGCTGAGCGAAAAGCTAACTCTGATGCAGGCGTGTACCCAGCGAATTCACGGGTGAAAGCGGGCGCGTATTGGCATGAACCGGGCTGGATTCGTACGCAAGTGCATGCTCCAGGTGAAGATTCCGGAGGCCCGCGATCAGCATCTGGCGATGCCCGGGCGCGGGGCACCGACTCTCGGCAATTCAACGGCTTCGCTCGATTCCTTCCCGCTTTCGTCCCAACTGGCGCTGGCATTGCCCAGCACGATGGCTAGCATGCGTCGGGCACCAACACATCATTCGAGGTCCTCACCATGTCGTACCGCAATCGCGTCGCTCTGCTGGTCCTGCTTATCGCCTCTGGCCCGGCACTGGCGCACAGCTCTTTGCCCAGTGAAAACTGGTGTGCGCATGGACGCACCGTTGTCGTTGCGCATATCTATTTCGTTCCGGAACAGATTCAGAACTTTGCCAATTGCGAGCCCGTGATGGCCTGCGTGGTACCCCCGGAATTGAGCCTGGGCGCACGCAGCGCTGTGCCCATCGAAGACTGCTCGCAAGTGCTGAATCCAGAGCCCACCGCCAGCTGCGGCGTGTTTGACGATGACTATTCCCTGGTGCGCGGCCTGACCGACAGCTACTGCACCCAACACGAGGTGCAGTCGACCAGCATGCATGTTCCCGACTGGGGCAGTGTGGTGGCAAACCTGGTCAATCCAGATCCGGACCTGTTCTATGACGCGCAACTGCACCACCAGTTTGTCATTGGCCAATCGGTGGAGCTGATGTGCCTGCGTTGCGAGGATCCAGGCGAACCCATGCAGTAGCGCGAAAGCGCGCAGGCGCAAACCTGTTGCAACGCGCATTGGCCACTGCTTTGGTCAGTTCACCTTGCGGACCTGATCAGTGCAGCGCGCGCCGCCGCACCAGGGCCTGCACCGACTCGCAGCGCTGGCGCAGGTCAGCGCGGACGTCGCCGTCCAATGGCGCTTCGGCGAGTACAAAATACGTAGTGCGCAACACCTCGCGCCAGCGCGGATGGCGAGGGATTTTGGCCAGACTCAGATAACGTTCCATCGCC
>JANMSL010000649.1:0-6572 GCA_031389245.1 Lysobacterales bacterium
CAACCCCCGCTCGCGCTGCGATGTTGTAGAGCGGAGCACCTTCGGTATTACTACGACATGGGCCCGCTTTACAACGATTGGGGCTCGCTGAGTTTGGCTTGGTCCCAGAGCGCGTCCTGCGCCTGCAAGTCCAGATCGGCCAGTGCGACACCGCTGGCTTGGGCGCTGGCTTCCATGTGACGGAAACGTCGTTCGAACTTGGCGTTGGCACTGCGCAGCGCCTGTGAGACATCGACCTTGGCATGGCGAGCCAGATTGACGCAGACAAACAGCACGTCGCCGATTTCGTCGGTAAGCCGGGCAGGATCCGAACCTGCGGTCAGTTCTGCGCGTACCTCGTCGAGTTCTTCGTGCAACTTCTCGAAAACGGGATTCACGTCGGGCCAATCGAATCCGACCGTAGCGGCCCGCTTCTGCAACTTCAATGCTCGTTGCCATTCCGGTATACCGCGCGCGATGCCAGCCAGTACGCTGGTGTCGGCCTGGTTCATTTCGCTTCGCTTTTGGGCCTCCCAGAGGCGGGTCTGTTCTTCGGCGCTGCGTACATCGGCATCACCGAATACGTGTGGATGGCGGCGCACCATCTTGTCGCAGATCGCCTGCACCACATCATCGAAATCGAAGCGTGCTTGCTCGCGCGCCATTTCGCTGTGGAACACCACTTGTAGCAGCAGGTCTCCGAGTTCGTCGCGCAAGTCTTCGAAGTTCTTGCGATCAATCGCATCGGCAACTTCGTAGGCTTCTTCAATGGTGTACGGCGCGATCGTATCGAAGTTCTGCTTCACGTCCCAGGGGCAGCCGACCTTGGGATCGCGCAGGCGCGTCATGATCGCGAGCAGTTGCCGGATGGGTGCATCAGGCAGCGCGGCCGAGTCACTCATCGTTGTTCGCCGCGTGGGTGGAACCGATCCACTTCTGCCACGGCGCATCGTCGTCCGCGAACGCCAGGAAATCCGGATTGAGCAGAGTGTCGCGCTGGTTGTAGCGTAGCGCCCGCAGGTGCATGTCGGTGACTCGCCCTCCGGCGGCTTCTACTAAGGCCTGACCGGCCGCTGTGTCCCATTCGCTGGTCGGTCCGAAGCGGAAATAGACATCCGCCTCGCCGCCGGCGATAAGGCAGAATTTCAATGCCGATCCCATCGGGCATAGCGTATGTGTACCGATACGCTCGAGCACATCGAGCAATCTGGGATCGGCATGTGAGCGACTGCCAGCAACGCGCAGTTCGCGATGGCGTTGCTCAGTCACGTGGATGACACGATGGCTGCCGTCGCGCTCATGTCGGCGCGCGCCTAAACCCATTGCGCCGACGCAACTGTAGCCGGACACCGGGGCGTGCACGACACCAAGCACACTGCGATGGTGCTCGACCAGGGCAATATTGACGCTGAACTCGCCATTGCGCTTGACGAATTCACGCGTGCCATCCAGCGGATCGACCAGCCAGAACTCGGTCCATTCGCGGCGTCGCTCGATGCTGGCTGCGGCGGACTCTTCCGACAGTACTGGAATGTGCGGCGTCAACTTCAGCAGTGCATCGCAGATCAGCCGATGCGCGGCCAGATCGGCCGCGGTCAGCGGCGAGCGGTCGTCCTTCTCAAATACTTCGAATCCAGCGTCGTATATTTCCATGATGGCGCGGCCGGCGTGTTCGGCGATGTCACGCACCTGCGCAAGCAGGGTTTCGTCCAAGCTGAGCTTCATGCGCCCGCCGCCCGTCGCAGCAAATGCTCGCGTGCGATGAACAGCGCAGCGATCGAACGGCCATCGGTGACGTCATCTCGCATGATCAGCTCGTGCAGATTGTCCAGCCGCCACGGCACGACTTCGAGTTCTTCGGGCTCATCGCCTTCGAGGCGCTCGGGATACAGTTCCTCGGCCAGCACCACCTGGATCATGTTGGCCATATAGGTCGGTGCCAATGCCAGGCCGGTCAACAGCGTCAGCCGGCGCGCACCCACGCCGACTTCTTCCTTCATCTCGCGGTTGGCGCCCTCGAGGACACCTTCGTCGCGCTCGAGACGGCCTTTGGGCAAGCCCAATTCATAGGCATGCAGGCCGGCCGCATACTCGCGAACCAGAAGCACTGTGTCCGCATCTTGCATGGGCACCACCAACACTGCGCCACGCCCCGAGCCGGGCATGCGCTCAAACGTGCGGCGCGCGCCGTTGGAAAATTCGAGGTCGAGCTGCTCAAGCTGAAATCGGGTGCCTTCGTTGAGCACCCGACGGTCGTGGATGATGGGGAGTTTGCGCATCCACCTATTGTAGCGGGCGCCAAGCCGGTGGATCGTGTCTACGCCAATCGTTGCAGGATTTCACCATGCAGTCGCGCTGGGGCGGCGAGCGCAGAGCGCGACTCCAGGCCAATCGGGAGCCCTTGTAAATCGGTGAACACAGCGCCTGCTTCGCGCGCGATCACGGTCAGCGCCGCGATGTCGAGGATGTTGACATCCGACTCGATCACCGCATCGACTGCCGCAGAAGCCAGCAGGTGGTAATGCAGGAAATCGCCGTAACCACGGATGCGATTGCAGTCCAGAATGACCGCGCCCAATGCTGCCCAACGCCGTGGGTCGCGCGCCAGAGACTTGATGTTGCCGGTCGAGATTTGCGCTGTCGCCAGTGATCGCGTGGTATCGCAGCTGACCGGGTTGCCATTGATGAAGGCGCCGCCACCGCGACGCGCCCAGGCGCATTCGCCATACTGCATGGCGCTGGAAACGCCGAGTACGAGCTCGCCGTCTACCATCAGCGCGATCTGTGTGGAAAACATCGGGTAGCGCCGCACAAACGACTTGGTGCCGTCGATCGGGTCGATCAACCAAAGAAAATGGCTGCTGCCCGAGCGCCCGTACTCCTCGCCGTAATAGGCATGATCCGGAAAATCCACGCGCAACACACCAAGAATGGCCTGCTCCGCCTCGCGATCGGCAATCGTCACCGGCGAATCGTCCGCCTTGAGCTCGATATCGATTTGCGCACGGTAGTGGCGTGCCACGATCTGCTCTGCGGCCTCCGCTGCCTTGCGC
This sequence comes from Lysobacterales bacterium, assembly GCA_031389245.1. Taxonomy (GTDB): domain Bacteria; phylum Pseudomonadota; class Gammaproteobacteria; order Xanthomonadales; family Ahniellaceae; genus 0-14-3-00-62-12. The sequence goes on from JANMSL010000649.1 coordinate 3,033, forward strand.
GCGACTTGCAGTGCGTGGTCCAGAAAACTTGCGTCGACGTCAGTCATGGCAGCTACTCAGTACAGTTTGTTGATCACACCTTCGACGCGCAGCACCGAGCCACCGTCAAGGCTGCGTTCGCCGATATACAGCAAGGCTTCGCGAATATGCTCGTGGCCGGTGCGGGCGTTGAGCTTGATTTCGGCCTTGAACTGCAGTCCGCGTAGCTCGAAACGGCCGCTGGCCTGCATCGGGCCGCCATCATCGCGCACCAGGCCTTCAACCACGCCGTCGACGCGCGGGGCGAATTCGACAATCAATCGGCCCAGGCGTGCTTCGGCGGCACCGCTGACCCCGACATCGTTCCACGACATGGTGCCAATGGCCGAAAGGATGAGCCCATCCTCGATGACCACATCACTCATGTTGACCAGTACTTCGCCGAGCAGATTCAGCGACGGAATATCCAGCGCCGGTGCCATCAGGCTGGCCGGAAACATAGCCGTTGAATGGTCCAGCACGACGCGTCGGGCGCTGGCGCGGAAACCGCTGGCAGCTTTGATCTGTGCACCGTCAAGCCGCAGCTCGCCGTGCGCGCTGCCCCAAAGCAACGCCATTGGTTCCAGTCGCCATTGCACAGGTCCAAGCGGCCGCGCGGCATAGCTCGCCATCGCCGACTTGCCACTCCACAGCGTGCCCTCGATGCCCTGCAATCGCAATGGCTGTACGCGCGCGCCAAAGCGATCGTAGACAAACCTGGCTGGCAGGGACCAGGCCATGGCAATGGCGATCCCAGCCAGTATCAGCAACAGAATCAACATGCGCAGCCAGAGGCGTTTTCTTGGTGAATTCATAGTCGAGTTGAATCGGGAAATAGTTGCTCGCCTGAAACGGCGAACGCTTTGTGGGTAGTGGGGGCGTCGCGCCGATGCCCTGCCGCCAAGCAGAAGCGCAGCGCAACTGTGGTCAGCTCTGCTCGCAACATGTACCGGCAATGCGCGGGATGCAACCTGCCAGCGCCGCAGCAGTGCGCGGGTTCAAGTCTCCGACTCGATCAAACTGAGTCGACCATCAACCTTGCCTTCGCCTTCGCTACGCTGCAACGAATACTCCTCGACGCGCACGCCGTAGACCGATTGCAGTTGTTCCAGCCAAATCGCCACCTGGTCAAACTCGGCAGCTTCCAGCCAGATATTCACCCGCCCGGCGGAAACCGGCTCGATGCGCTTGACTGCATGACCCAGCCGCGCTTCGCGCGCGCTGCTATCGGCCAGCGCCAGTAACGATTTTCCGCTGCGATCAAACACCGACGCGGTGCCGCCAACGTTCAAGGACTGCAGCTGCGCCGCTGCCGCATGCATGTAAGCCAGGTTGGACTCGGCGTCGGAAACCTGGGTGCGCAGTGACTGACGCGAGCGACTGACTGGGTCCCACAGAAACGCCCAGAACAAGAGAACCGCCACCACCGAGATACCGACGCGAAGCATGCCGCGGTCGCGTTCATTGAGCGATCGCCACCACAGGCTCATGCGCGCGGCTCCAGTTTGACGCGGCCTTCGACGCTGTCGACGCCGGTCTCGGCATTTTCCAGCGTGGCCTTGAGTCCCGCTGTTGCGCCAAGGCTTTCGCGCAATGCGTCCAAGACCTCGATGCTGGGCGCGGCCAGACGCAGCGACAAGGCACCTGATCGATATTCCACACCTTTGAGCTGCACGCGAGATTGCGCTGCCAGCACCGGCGCGCTACGCAGCAAAAGGCCCAGTCCGGCGGCATCTGCATGGATGCCACCCCCCCCCGCAGCAATGGCCGACTTCATCTGGGCGAGCGGGTTGGGTACCTGTTGGGCCTGGGGAAATTGCACGCGATAAACACGTTCCATCTCGGCATTGAGCGCCTGCAGCCGGTTGTCCAGACGCATTTCATCGAGCTTGATAAAGCCAAATGTCATTACCAATAGGCCCGCAGCCAGCCACGCGACAGCGCGCCAACGTGTGCGAAGATCGGTGTCGCGATGCGCCCTGGCAAACGGCGTACACAGCAGGTTCAAGCCGCCGGTATGACGCATGCCCGCAGCGAGCTTTTGCAGTGCCGAGGCCGATGGTCCGACTATGCTACGAATGATTTCGCCACCCGACGCGGTGGTGCCTGTCGACGGGTTGGAAGGAAGCACCGTTTCGATCAGATCGGTTTCAATCGCGAACGCGCGCGATCCGGGCGCGCGCACCAGAGCGCGCTCGCCATCGATCAGCACCACGCTGGTGTCACGATCCGCATCCAACGCCAGCACGTCGGGAATCAGTCGGTCGGGCTTTATGCCGCGCGCCTGCAAGTCATGCAGCCAGAGGCTCAGAGTTTCTGGTTGCACGGCGGCAACCCACCATTGGCCCGGGCCATTGGGTGCCACTGCAAAGTGCAGCGACTCCACGTTTCCGGCGATCTGGTCTTCGATAGCGAAGGGCGCGGCCTTGCGTGCCTGCTCGACCTGCTTCGCCGGCAACGCCGCCGATAGCAGGGTGATTGCCTCGCTGGGCGCCAGCACGATGATCTCGCGCGCGGCTTCGATCACCGAAGTCGGCGGGCTGTGTTCGCGCAACGCCGTGCCGATGCGGCCACTGGCATCAATCCGCAGCCATTCAAGCGCTTGATCACCGCCGTGCCAGTGGATCAGCAGTACATCGCGGAGGATAGTGTTAGCAGTAGCCATCAGCGCATCTTAACGCGACGCAACCCACGTTGCCCGTGGCGGTCGATGAATTGGCCATGATCAAAACACCCCGCGACTGCGCGCGATCACGCGCAGGGTGCCTGATCGACGTTCGATGACGCTGAAATAGTTGAGCGGAATGTCGTTCAGCTCGATCATTGATTCGGCCAGGAACAGGGAGCTGGCGACGCCAATCTTTTGTGTCTCCAATGGCGTCATCGGAATCAGTCCCTCTTGTTCCAGCAGAGCCTTCACTTCGTCAGCAGAGCGATAACGGGCATGCCCGCTGTTGTACAAACGGCGCGCCGTTGCCTCGCTCATGCCTTCGACCAGGCTACGCAAGACCAGCTCACTGGCGGTATTCACATTCAGCAGCGAATTCGACGGCGCCGCGCACACATGGGGTTCGACACTGCGAAACGCGTCCTCGTCGAAGCCGCGCACCAGGCGCAGCTCGGATACGTGACGGAACGGCCGGTTTGCAGCGCGGTAGGGCGGGTCGAGCAGCAGATAGCTGAGATCCTCGGCACCGCGCGCCTCGGGCGTATTGTCAGCGTCGACCCAGTCAATGATTGCCTCGACCAGCTCGGGATTGAGTTTGAGCAGGCGCAGCAGGCGTTCCATGCGGCCACGCTCGACCGCGTTGTTTGCCAGCGCCAATCCGTTGAGGTTGAGGCAACCATTCAGATCGCGCATGCGCCCCGCGAGACGCCCGCCCGGCACATCGATCGGTGGCATCGGCGAGGCCCAGAGGTCCGTATTGGAATCAGTCCCGGCGCCATCTGCCTGATCGCGGCGTAACACTTCAAACGCATACGCTTCCATTCCGCGCGCATAGGCATAGGCCTGTTGTTCGC
>JANMSL010000697.1:0-9054 GCA_031389245.1 Lysobacterales bacterium
ATCATGCGCGCGACCTGACGCAGCTGATCGGAGAGGCTGCCGCCGGGAAATACCGTGGTGATGGTGCCATTCGTGGTCATTTCGGCATTGATCACTGCGGCCATCTGCAACGAACGGTTGAAGATGTCCTTGTATTCGAGCGAGAACAATTCGGGATAGGCAAGGTTGAACAGCTGGGTCAGCGCGGCGCGGCGCTGTGGCTCGCCCAGAGTGCTGGAGCCGGAGTTGTAGTTGTTCAACACCGGTGCCGGTGTGGTGGCGCTGGTCGACATCTGGAACGGAAACACCGGTGCGCTGGCCAACGTCTCACCGACCAGAAAACGACTCTGACCGGCGATCGAGATGGCTGGCGACAAGCCGACCAGATTGCTCTGCGCGGTGATACCGGCGATCTGTCCGCCGAAGCCCTGCGGTGTCAGCACGCTGCTGCCCGAGCCGATCTGCCAGAGATTGGTTTGATCGTTGTGCGAATAGAGTTCCGGCGGCTTCTTGCGCGCGTTGTACGTCGCGCGGGTCAGCGGATCGACCAGGGTGCCGACATTGGCCACGAACGCCAGGCGGTTGCTGTTGTAGAGCGTGGCGAGCTCGGGCGCGAATGGATTGACCCCGAGATTGCCGCTGGTATTGGTCAGCGGCACCGCCGGGGGCAATGCATTGGCGGTGGTTACCCGCGGAATCGCCAGGCCTGCGCCGTTGGTGGTGGTGTAGAGCCCATTGCGCGCGGCCATGTAATCCGCATGGCTGTATTGCGGCGGGCTGCCGATGTCACCGGTCGGGATCAGCATGTTCCAAGAGTCGTTGCCGCCGCCCAGATAGAGGCAGATCAACGCCTTGTAACCGGTGCCGACACCGGTTTGCGCCAGCGCCTCGCCCATCAGGTTGAGCTTGGGGACGAACGAGCTGACACCGCCGGCTGCGATCATGCAAGCGCCGCCGCGAACGAAATCGCGCCGCGAGTATTTTGAGTTATTCATGGCATTGCTCCTTAGCGCTGATGCGCGTACTCGGGCGAGATGGCGACCAGATGGATCAGATACAGCGCCTTACGACGACGTGCGTCGCGACCTGCGTTGGCTCCGGTCTGTCCGAGGTTGCCGGCCAAACCGCAGCCCAGCAAATTGTGCAGCACGCTCTTCATGCCAAAGTTGAGTGGATCAGTGCACAGCGCGGGATTGCCGATCTGTCCGCTCATCTGACCGCCCAGCATGCGCAAATTGAGCTCTTCGATCAGGTCGCGGTCGTGCGCGCCGGTGCAACCGTTGACCAGATCAGCGCCGCAGGCGATACCTGGCAGAGCGTCGAGATTGGCCAGCGGCAAGTAGGCGCGATTGGTCGGCAGCGTGGTGAGGATCGCGGTGCAGTTGTCGTTGCTGCTGTAGTTCTCGCAAATGGTGCGAAACATTTCGTTCGCTGTCTGCATCGTCGAGTTCTCGTTGATGATCTGGAACTCGGGACCATAGAGACCCGCATTCGCGATGTTGCCCGGTGGCTGGTAGTCAGGCTCGTAGAAATTGAACACCGAAGAAGCGCCAAGCGGACGCTGGAAGAAACTGTTCTGCGGCGAATCGGTTCCCCAGCAGGCGATGTTGCCGTTGCCAACGCTGCTGTTGTTGTTGTTGCGGCAGGTGTTGCCGCCCGAGACGTAGCCAAAATTGCGCCACACCGCAACCATGCGCAGCAGCGGTTCACGCGGCTTGCCGAACTGCCCGGCGAAAGGTTGGCGCGCTTCGGTGTCCATCAATACTGCTTTCAGCGTTGCTTTCAGATCACCGCGCACGCCACTGCCGTTGTTCACGAATTTGTCGGCAACGCGGGCGATATATGCGGGGCTCGGATTGCTGCTGACAAAGCGCAGGATCAACTGGCGCGCCACCATCGGCGGTGTATTCGGATGCAGGAACAGCAAGTCCACAGCCGAACGAACATTGTTTTCACAGTAGTCGATGCACTGCTGGCGCTGGGTGGTGGTCAATGCCAACGGATCGGTGGTGCTGCAATTCAGTGCGGTCTCCTTGGACACGCCGGGCTGGAATTCTTCCAGGGTGTCGGTCACTCCGCTGAGTGTGAGGGCCTTGTCGGATTCCGGAGCGCCGGCAGGAATGACCACGCCACCACCGAATGTGGTGTTGACCGGATTGGTCGGCCCCTGGCCCGACAACTGGAAGCGGTCGACATCGCGGCCATTGTCGTTGTAGTGCGGATAACAGACCATCGGTCGGAAGAAATCCGGGTGCACCAGACTGCTGTCCTGGGAATTGGCGGTGCCACCGGGCAGATCGCCGCGCGTCGGATCATTGAAGAACAGGTTGCTGCGGTTGGAGAATCGACACTGCGTGCCGGTGCACGGTGGCGTAACCAGCGGCGTGGAGTTGCGCTGGCCGGCACAGTTCTGCACGATGTTGTGGCCTTGCACCGGGATGCTTGCGGTGCAGTCATAGGCAAGGCCGGTGAAGGCGCGTGACAACGTGCGAATCATCTGCTGGTCATAGGTCGGCTGAATCTGCACGCCGGGCATGCCAGGGTCGATGTCGATCAGCGAGAAATCCTGATTGCGCGATTCCAGGCCGATCGAGAACAGCTGCATGACTTCGCGCGCATAGTTCTCGTCGGGCTCGTTGCCGCTGTTGGCAGCGGTGTAACTGGTGATGGTATAGAGGATCGGCGCGGCACCCGCTTGGTTGAATTGCGGATCCAGCTCATAGCGACGATTGCGCAGATGCGTCAGATAGCGCCCCATCATCGGACTGAACGATGCCTCGCGCAGCAAGTTTTGATAATTGCCAAACGCGTTGCGCACCAGGATGTCGTTCCATTCGGCCATCTGCAACGGCTGTCCGGAGAGATTGTCGTTCTGATCCGAGGTAACGATGATTTGGCCGAGTGCATAGGCCATCTTCTGACGCAACTGATCGTTGGCGACCGCGGCGGTGTCGTACCAACGATGAATACGGTCGGTCTGGTCGATGGTGCGATTTTGATCGTGGCGTACCTTGGCAACCGCTTCCAGGAACGGGCGTGCCAGTGTCTGCGGCAGCGCGAACTGCTGGTCAATCCATTGCTCGAAGCCCGTTGAATTAAGCGCCGAGATGGTGGCTTTGGTGGCGCCAAAACTGGTCTGATTCAGGAAGCGCGCCGCTTCGGCGTCGCTGTCCGGAAGGAAAAACTCATTCTCGAACTGGTCACTCATGATGCAGTCGCCGCTGCATTGAGCCTGAGCCGGAAGTGATGAAATCGCCAGCAGTGCTGCCAGCATAACGAGCAAAACAACGTGACCAAATGATCGAGTTTGCATCTTGAACCCCCAGAACAACTGACTACCTCGGGCCGCGGACATTACGCCGCTGTGCGAAGCCGCAACGAGACTAGCGTCACAACCCGCCATCGGCACAACCTGCTTGTCATAGAGCGCTGACCCCAATGTCTGTGCAAGGTGACGCTCAGCGGCAGTGTACGTCGTGATGGGTCGCAACGAGAGCACGCCTGTCGGCAAAAAGTGTCCGCGCGGCAAGAGCGCGATCAAATGTGAAAGCGGGTTTTTATAACGGGTTTTGTGGGAGCGGCAATTGTGGGAGCGGCGTGAGCCGCGAATCTTTGACACCCCTCATCGAACAGTCAAGCCAGATCACAAGCATCGCGGCTCACGCCGCTCCCACAGGAGCGTCTCCCACATGGGTAGCGCGCTGCGATCGCGTTCACACCCTCAATTCGCGCCGAGCTGTCCGCGACCGCGTCGCATCAACTCGGCAAATGCCGCTCGATCGCCAGTGGCGAGCGCAGATCGCAAGCGATCCAGCGCGTTCGCCAATCGTTCGAGCACTTCGCCGCTGTTGGGATTCAGTGATTGAATCTCGTAGTACAGATGCGGATTTTCGTTGACCACCGCACGCGTTACCCGAGTCTGCGCGTTGAACGTTGCGCTGGAAATCCGATCGAGGCGGCCCTCATCCTGGCCTCCGTCAGCGAGCGCGGCCGCGAAGACAATGTTGACGGCGTGCGACAGACCCAGCACCTCCGCCATCAGGCGGTCGTGCTCGCCAAGCGACATTTCCACCACTTGGGCGGTAGTGGCGGCGAACAGTTGTCGCGCCATCGCCGTGGCGCGCGGGTGCCCAAGGTCGATGACAACCACATGACGGTCGGCGAGCAACACCGCGCTTGGACCAAACATCGGATGCATCGACGCGGTGGCGACACCGGCGGCCTGCAACGCAGCGTAGCCCTTGGTCAGCGGTGCCTTGATCGAGGCCACATCGATGACAACGCCTGGAGGGCGCAAACTCGCCAACTCAATCATCACCGCATTGCTTGCGGTGATACCCGCGGCCACCAGCACCAGATCATGATCGCAGGCGCCATCGCCGAGGAAGGCACGCTGCGCGAACCCATCGGGCCCGTGGGGATTGTTGGTCGACGCGGTCGGATCGGCTACGGCCGGATCAACAATATCGACGAGGAAGCCCTGCGAATCGAGAAAACGAGCGAACCAGCGACCCATTTGGCCGGCGCCACCGATGACCAATGCACGACGCCCATCACCGCGAGCCTCGGCACGCAATTGCTCATTTTCCTGCGTGGTCAGTGAGTGCTGGATCAACAACTTCATGAGCTCATGGGCCAGCCCACGATCCAGGCCACGTGCGGCAGCGTTGGCTTCGGCCAGATCCAACACTTCTTTCTCACGACGGAAATCGCGCAATGGTTTGCCCATGCTGCGCTTGATTTCGCCGATCTGGGCGATGGTGCGCTGACGCTCGCCAATCAGCTCCAGTAGCTGTTGATCCAGGGAGTCCAGCTGGTTGCGCAAATCGATCAAAGACATCAGGCGAGCATCAATAGGAGGAAAGTCGCCCGAGTGTGCCATGGATCTCTGCGTTTTCTGCGCGGGTGATTCGAGGTGCCCAAGTTGATAGCTGCCCGCGAAACTCGCAGCTACGAATGTGGGTCATCGCCGGCCGCGCCAACGGGCCGTCGCGGAATCTCAACCAGGGGGAAAGGCATCCGTCAGCGCTCCGAGCCACTGCGCGTAGGGCCGCCAGCGACCAATACTGGCGGTGTTGATCGCTTGCCTTACCTGCACTGAGCTCAGTGTTGCTACTGGATCGGCAACTCGCCGCGTTAGGTCGACAACGCTCGCTTGCCAATGCAGTCCGCAGAAATCGAATACTCGCTTCGACTCGGCTTGCGGGTCGCGTACCAGTTGCTCGTAATCGACATCCAGAATAAATCCGGGGTAGCAATCGTGCCAGTGGCGCATCAGGTCCCGGTACAGACCGTGATAGTGAATCAGATCTTCAAGAGCGTGCGTATGCGTCACCTGTGCGCCGAAGTGCTCGCGGAAGTTGGCGAAACAAAGGTCAAGCGGATCGCGCCGCAGGTGCAGGATTTTTGCGTGCGGCAAGGCTTGCGCGATGAAGCCAATGTTGAGGAAATTGCTGGGCGACTTCTCGGTAGCGAATCGCCTGCCCTGGGTTTGCGATCGGGCGGATTCGTTGAACACCTTGCGCACCAGTCGGTAGTCGATTCGCGCGCTGCGCGCCAGCAAGGAAACGTCGGGCGTTTGCTCGCAGCGTAAATCAGCACCGTATTGCAGTGCGACGGGGAGACGTTCGGTTTCGCCGAGGTCGCAAACTTCAGGGTCGGCGCCCAACATGCGTTCGATCAGGCTGGTGCCGGAACGATGCATGCCGAGGATGAAGATCGGCACCTGATCCTCGTTTCCCCCTATATCATTTTTGGCGATGCGCACTTCAAATGCGCGCTTGATTCCAGCGAACAACAGTTCCTGCGTGGCTCGAGCGTAGGGCTTGCCGACGCGTGCAGCTTTGCTGCCGGTCTGCAGGGACGCCCAGGCCCCAGCGTGATCGCCAAGATCATCGAGTTCTTTGAACAGAGCGTAGCCGAGAAACGCGCGCTCGCCTGCGGCAAGTTCAGGCGCTGCCATTGCCTGGCGAATGGCCGCTACGTGGTTCGAGTCTTCAGTCTGTCGGTCCAGGCGGGCCAGGATCCAATGCGCCATGGCTGAATGACGTGAGCCTGCGATCACCTGGCCAAGATCGGCACGCGCGCGCTCAAATTGGCCCAGATAGTTGAGAATCAATGCTCGATTGACCAAGCAAACGGGATCGGTTGGCGCTTTGGCCACGCCGCTGTCCGCCCACTCGAGCGCCAATTGGTGCGCATTGACGGCGCTTAGATTGACCGCGATATGAGCGAGGTCCTGCGCGCGCATCTTGTGCCGCCAGGGATAACGCTGCGCCCAAGCCACCAAGTTATCGTGCAGCGCAAAGGACTTCAGGCATCCCGACGTCTCGAGCGCGAGCTCGGGCGGACAATCGCTTTCGGACACGAGACCGCCAGCGGCATTGTGGGCGCGCTGGTAAGCACCACTAAGCAGATCAAGTTGAATACGGTGCAGCCGCGGCTCGAACGCCTGCGGCGCGCGCGCCAGCCAGCTGTCAAGAGTGGCTGCCGCAGCGGCATAAGCACCATGGCGAATCTGCTCGCCGAAGCGTTGTCGGTAGCGTTCCGGTTTCATCCGTTCAGCTTGGCGCGCGGCAATTGCCAAGGCAAGGCGAAGCGATCGATTTAAGAAAACGAGACGCGGTTTGCAATAGTCGATTATTCCGCTATCTTTACCGTTCGTCACAATTTTCTGTGATGTCTGTCACCGGTTTGTCAACCCCAAATCACGAGGCCACCCTACAATGATTGCCAAGTCTTGCTTGCTCGCCGCTGCGGTGGCTCTCGCGTTACCCGTTCTCGCCAATGCGCAAAACGTCGCGCGCCCTGGATTCAGCACCGACGCAAGTGTCCCGGCAGTCAGTTCCGCGTTTGCACCCAATGCCACGATCACTGAGGCTTTCGACGTGGTCGCTGGCGCGCCTCCTTGCCCGGTAGGCTGGACCTGCACCAATAACAGCACACCGCTAGGCACCACCAACTGGTTTCAAGGCAATCCTGCAGTTTTCACTGCGCAAGCCGGAGCGACCAACGCCTACATTGGCGCCAACTTCAATAATGTCACTGGTGCAGCCGACATCAGCAATTGGCTGATCACGCCCGCGGTGCAGTTCGGTACTGGCTCAGAATTGCGCTTTTGGTCACGCGTCAATGCCGGCAGCAGCGTCTACCCCGACCGGCTGGAAATCCGCATCAGCACTACCGGTACCAATACCGGTGGGACCAACGCCAGCACGGGTGATTTTTCCATCTTGCTGGGCACGATCAATCCGACGCTTTCCAATGTAGCCGGAGCTTGCGTGGTTCCCGCTGCGGCCCCGAACGCCGGCGGATATCCGGAAACCTGGTGTGAATATCGCTTTACTACTGCTGAAAACATTCCACTTACCGGCAGTGGACGCATCGGCTTTCGCTATTTTGTAACCAATGGCGGCTCGGGTGCCAATTCCAATTTTATTGGCATCGACACCTTCAGCTTTGTCGAAGGTATCGTGGATGTTGCTCCGACCTTTGCCTACACACCCGCAGCAGCTTCTACTGTCACCTTTACCGGTGGCACGTCCATTGGCTCGACCGGCAACGCATCCATAGCAGTGGCCGTGGCGACCGCGGGCACTGGCACCGGCGCACTCGCCACCACCACCACCACTTGCACGGCCCCGACGGCACCCTTTGCCGGCTTTGCTCAAACGGTTACCGCCGTGGGCGCAGGAGCAATCACCGGTGCTCCGTTGACGGGTACGTGTACTTTGGGCCCCATCGCCACCACGCAAACGCTGACCTGTTCGGAGAATCGCGGCGGAACGCCGACCGCTGTCACCTTCAACCTCGATTGCCCCGCCGGCATTCCACTACCGCTGACGTCGACTCCGGTTTCTGGCAGCACGGTCGCCTTGCCCGCGCAGATTCTGGGTGGCCCAGCGACCACGGCACCGATCAACTTCCAGAACCCGGACGTGGTACCGGTGACGGTTACCTGCGTGGCGCCCACCGCTACTCAGTTCACGGTGGCGCCGTTGAGTTTCCCGGTACCTGCCGGCGGCAATGCTTCGACCACGATTTCATTCAGCAGCGCCGCGGTCGGCTCCTTCACTGGCGTGCTCAATTGCACCGCCGGTCAACAGGCCTTTACGTTCAACTTGACCGGCACCACCGGCGTCGTCGCCACTGCGGTTCCTGCGCTGGGCAGTGGAACACGCTCCCTGCTGCTGCTCGCTACGCTGGCATTAGGTCTGGTCACGCTCGGGCTTTACACGCGCCGCAGTTAATCGGGTAGCTGATGACCAACGGAAAGGGCGCTCAGTGGGCGCCCTTTTTCTTTTGTGCCGGAGTCATCGGGTTGGCAGGTTCGCCCTCGAACGCAAGCACTTTTGGCTATCGATGTCGGGCACAGGGCGATCATTGCAGGGCTGTGGCAAGTTGGGCTCGCCTCGTGGCCACTGCTCCGCGCAGTCGCCCGACGCTGGCTTTCGTGGTCATGCCAAAGCGCATAAGCGCAAGTTCCCGACAATGGCAAACACATCACAAATCCGAACTTCGCTGTCTGTTGGCAGTGTTGTTTGGCCGTTGACTATGCTAGACGCGGCGCTTTTGTCGGCGGCAAAGAATGTTACAATTGGCCCACGGCTGCGCCATAGATCGCCTGGCAATCCGGCAAGCCGAGACCGACCAATCGGAATTGTCTCCACTGGGGAAGCAAAATGAAACTAGCGCATTATGGGTATATGGGCGCCGCGGCGTTGATGGGGCTGGGTTTTTCCGCGACGGCGACCGCGGACATCGATAAACTGGCGACCTACACTCAAATGCGCGCCATCGCCCTGGAACAGCAATCGATTCGCGGCGTGCCCGCGGAACAGGGTCGCGATGCAGCGCTGCAAGCTCAGTTCGATGCGCTCCAAGCATCCATGGGCGGCGATGACCCAACCAGAATGTATGAATCCGCTGCAGGCGCTGCGAGCCTATCGGCTAAAGCAATCACGGCCGCACCGCCGCCGCCTCCGGGGGTGATTGTCACCACGACGACAGTCACCAACAGCACGCCCACTGCTATTCCCACAGGTCCAGCCGTTGTTACTTCGACAATCGTTGTTG
>JANMSL010000812.1:0-1861 GCA_031389245.1 Lysobacterales bacterium
GGTATGGCAACAACAGTCCTTATCGTTTCATCGATCCCGATGGTCGCGCCACCACGTGCACCAAAGATACTTGCACCATGGTTACGGATAATTTCGATTCCAAAAAATCAAATGGCCAGACCACTCTGGCAAGTCCTGAAACAAAGCAGGCGGTGGATGCTGGCAAGCACAAGGTGCAGGCAGGAGCGGGGCCCAATGAAAAAGTGGGCTATGTGCTAAAAGGATCGGATGGAAAACAGTCTGTTGTGCCGGTCGATGCTACCGGGAGCAGTGGCACCGCTGCTACTTCCGCTGCGAGTGACAAGCCTGTCGGCGCCATTGCGCTCGTTCATGGCCATGTAGATCGAGGGGATGACAGATCGGATGGCATGGTCGACGTTCCAGCGAGAAATGGCGGATATGGAGACACCCAGTCGCTCAAGTCAAGCACTCCAATTCCAACTGCTACGGTATCGCAAGGAAAAGTAGGATGGCATGAAATAAAAAATGGCCAATTACAGTTTTCCTACCCCAAGGGTGCGCTCAGTACTGATCAAAGGACTCAGATGCAAACGAATCTCGATGCCGAACAGCACATGTTTGATAAATAACCTGTCAGCACGCATTGGTACCCGCACAATGTAGCTGGATGGTTGTGGTGACTTGTTCGGACCATCCCTCGGTGAAATATCCTTGTCTATTGCCAAAGTAGACAGGGAATCACACCACAGGCGCTCTCGGCTTTAGCACCCGGTTCTTTCCGTGGCGACTGCTCGAGTGAGCAGAGAACGCCGTCGTTGTGGCTGGTACGACCAGACACAACGCGGCGTTTTTCCGGGCAACACGCAAAGTGATTTGATGCGTCGCGACAAATTGCGCATGATCGGGGGTGCCGCGGAACGCGCGGTTGTACCGAAAGATCAGGCTCACTCATCATGTCCTTTGCAACCCAGCAATCCACGACGGCCCGCCCCTGGGTGGTGTTGAAGTTTGGCGGTACCAGTGTCGCCACCGCGGCGCGCTGGAAATCCATCGTCACGCTGGCGAAGAAACGCAAGGATGAAGGCTTCCGTCCGGTCGTAGTGGTGTCTGCGCTCAGTGGCGTGACCAACCTGCTGCTGAAGATCATCGATGCTGGCAACAACCCTGCAGCAGCGAAGACAATCGCCGACGAAATTCGCGCGCGCCATCTGGTATTGATCGAGGACCTGGCTATTGCGTTGCCAACGGGCACTGCGGCATGGCTGGATCGATTGGACGCACTTACGCTGGATGCGCGTGCTGTCCATGCGGCGCTCGATTGGCAGGCAGAAGTATTGGCGATCGGCGAGCTATGCAGCAGCTCACTCGGCGCGGCTTTGTTTACTCAGCAGGGTTTGGCTGCGGCCTGGCTGGATTCTCGCGATTGGCTGTGCGCGATCGAACCGGTACACCAGAGCGATTGGGCGCGCTGGCTGTCGGTGAGTTGTTCAACTGAGGGCTTGCCAGACCAGGCCGCGCTGCTCGCGGCAACTGCCGATGCGTTCGTCGCACCCGGCTTTATCGCGCGCAATGCCAGTGGCGCCACGGTGATTCTCGGACGCGGCGGATCGGATACTTCTGCCGCCTATCTGGGTGCCATCCTCGGCGCAGCGCGGGTGGAAATCTGGACGGATGTAGCGGGTATGTTTTCGGCCGATCCGCGCCAGGTGCCGAATGCCCGCTTGCTGGCGCGGCTGGACTTTGAAGAGGCTCAGGAAATCGCAACCACTGGTGCCAAGGTGCTGCATCCGCGCTCGTTGGCGCCGGTTCGCGACGCCGGCGTGCCGATGTGGATCCGCGATACCAATCAACCGGACCTGGAAGGCACCATCATCGAAGCACGCGTCGCCGGCGGTGCTGC
>JANMSL010000094.1:0-4856 GCA_031389245.1 Lysobacterales bacterium
AGCGAGTCGACGACGCGGTCCTTGAGTGGCGAGGCCACCGCGCTGAACATGTCTTCGCTTGCGCCCGAGCCGCCAAACCCTGCCAGTGAAACGCCGAGCAACCTGAGGCTCGGTGTCCCCTTTTCCTGCCACCAGCGTTCGAGCAATTTCCTGGCGGCGAAATGGATATCGTCAGTGGAATTGCACCCCGCGGCCAGGCTCAGCTGTCTGGTTTCGGTATGAAACGGCGGCGTGCGCAACTTGATGGTGACCACGCGGCCGCGCAGAGCGCCGCGACGCGCGCGTTCGCCCACGCGCTCGCACAGCCTGAGCAGCCAGGCACGGGCCTCGTCCAGCGTCTTCAGATCGGTTTCGAACGTGGTTTCGGCGCCGACCGACTGCTCTTCCCGGTCGACGACCACGATGCGCTCGTCGTGGCCACGCGCCAGCGATTGCAGCAGCTCGACACTGCTGCCAATGACTCGGCGCAACGCCGCGGCGTCAGCGCAGCGCACATCGCGTATGGTTCGGTAGCCGGCAGCTTCGAGCTTTTCCTGGGCGACTTTGCCTACCGTCCACAGCCTTCCCACCGAAAGCGGATCGAGCAGCTGCTGACGATTGGCCTCGGTGATTTCAAACAGACCGTCCGGCTTGCCGAGCTCGGTGGCTAGCTTGGCCAGCCACTTGTTGTGCGAGATGCCCACCGAACATCTGAGTCCGGTCTCCTCGAAGACACGTTGCTTGATGCGCCTGGCCATTTCCTGGGGCGTACCAAACAGGCGCAGGCTTTCGCTGACGTCCAAAAATGCCTCGTCCAGAGACAAGCCTTCGATCTGTGGCGTAACCTCGCCCAACACCTTGAATACCTGCGCGGAAACTTCCGCGTAGCGCGACATGCGCGGGACCAGAAACACTGCATCAGGACACAATCTTTGCGCCTGTGCCGTAGGCATCGCCGAGCGAACACCGAAGCGACGCGCAGCGTAATTGCAGGTGGACACAACACCACGCCTGCCCAGTCCGCCGACGATCACCGCCTTGCCGATCAAGGTCGGATCATCATGCTCCTCGACTGACGCAAAGAACGCGTCCATATCGACATGCAGGATGGCGCGCATAGTTTCCACGGCCATTGGATACGGTCCAGCGGAGAGAGCAGTTATCGTAACGCCGCGCCGCCCGGACGGCGAGCAGAAAACAGCCGCAGCCTCGTGCCGGACAGAACGGCGCCGCCGGCTCGATCAGGCCTCAGGTCGCATGTAGGGAAACAACAAAACGTCACGAATCGACGGTACGCCGGCCAGCAGCATCACCAGCCGATCGATACCGACACCCAAGCCACCTGTGGGTGGCATACCGTATTCGAGCGCGCGAATGTAATCGGCATCGAAATGCATTGCTTCGGCATCGCCTGCGTCTTTTTGCGCTACTTGAGCGTGGAAGCGCGCGGCCTGATCCTCAGGATCGTTCAACTCCGAAAACCCGTTGGCGAGTTCCTTGCCGTTGACGAATAGCTCGAAGCGATCAGTGACCTGCGCATCGTGGTCGTTGGCGCGCGCCAGCGGCGACACTTCGGTCGGATAGGCGGTGATGAATGTCGGTTGGATCAGCGTCGCTTCGACCGTACGCTCGAATATCTCCAGCAGCAACCGGCCCCAACCAAAATCCGGTTTTGCGTGGATGCCAAGACGCGCACAATGCGCCCGCATGGCATCAACGCTGCGCAGATCCGCTTCGCTGATTTGGGAATTGTGATGACGTACGGCCTCGTCCAGTCGCCAACGGCGGAACGGCTGCGACAGATCGATGTCACGTCCTTCCCATTGAAATATCTCTTTGCCGCACACTTCACCAGCCGCACTTTGAATCATGCCCTCAGTGATATCCATGACCTCGGTGTAACTGGCGTAAGCCTGGTAAAGCTCGAGCATGGTGAACTCGGGGTTGTGCCGGGTGCTGACGCCCTCATTGCGAAAGTTGCGATTGATTTCATAGACGCGATCGAAGCCACCTACGGTCAGGCGCTTGAGATAAAGCTCTGGCGCAACGCGCAGATACATATCCATGTCCAGCGCATTGTGATGGGTGACAAACGGCCGCGCCGTTGCGCCTCCGGGAATCGGGTGCATCATCGGCGTTTCCACTTCCATGAAGCGACGTTCGTCCAGATACCGGCGCAGATGCGAAATCACCCGCGCGCGCAGCTTGAACACCTCGCGCGATGACTCGGTGACGATCAGATCGACATAGCGCTGGCGGTATCGTTGCTCGACATCCGCAAGGCCATGCCATTTGTCCGGCAACGGGCGCAAGGACTTGGTCAGCAGCCGAAGTTCGGACGCTTTCACCGACAGCTCACCCGTCTTGGTGCGCATGACAACTCCGCTGGCCGCGACGATGTCGCCAACGTCCCAGGACTTGAACGCCTCGTAGACATCACCCAGCGTGCTGTGCTGCAAGAACAATTGCAAATCACCGGTTTGGTCGCGGATTTGCACGAAGCTGGCTTTGCCCATGACACGTTTCGCCATCAGTCTCCCGGCGACGCGCACTGAACGCCCCAACGTGTCGAAAGCGGCTGCATGCCAAGTTTCAGCATCGGCGAATTCGGCCTGAATATCCCCAGCAAAAGTATCGGGGCGAAAATCGTTGGGAAAGGCAATGCCCCCATTGACGCGCAGCGCATCAAGCTTGCTGCGACGCTCGACAATCAAGCGGTTCTCATCGGCCGGGACTTCGGGAGGGAGTGTTGGGTCATTCATTGGCAAAACTCAATTTTCCAGTTTTCTGTGGGGCGACAAGGACAGGACGCGAACGCAACGCAATAGGCAGCCGGGTAGATCGCGACGAAGGCCACATACTGACCGCAGCCGAATCTTGCAAGCCGCGACTTTGAAGCGCTTGCGTCGATTAGGCAAGAGCGCAGACATTGGCCAATGCGCAGACGGCACCCTGCCCCTACCCCATTATCGCGCACCTACGGGGCCTGGATGCGTTGCCGCATACGCCTTTGGACATATCGAGGCATAGCGCTGATGCTGCGTTAGCTTGGTCGTTTTCATCCGGCCATGCCCTCGTCGATTAGCTGGCGAACAATACGCGTCAGTTCCCGGTGCCAAAAAGTTCGACGATCCAACAACTGCTCGGCAACGCCGCCTTGCTTCGGCGCACCCGCAGCCGCGGCAATTTCAACCCGCATTGTCCAACGTCGAAATTCGCCCTTCGTAGTCATAAATGCGACCTGCTACGTAACCAGGCAACGACGGTTCAACCGACCCTGTTGCGACGTACGCCGTTGTCAAAGCAAAAACGAACATCGGTGCAGAAAATCCTTGAACCAACAGAGTCCAGACCACACTCAACATCGTTTTTGACCATAGTGGGGTGGCATCCATCCGACGCTTGAGCAAACCGTAACGGGTCAGGCCCCGCACCTACACTGTTTGCTTGACCGTTCGTTCTGGGCGCTGAGCCTCGTTCCTCACTGTAACCAATTCGGTTGAGTAGAGGGAGCGCACCATGAAAATTCGTTGGCTGTGTGGGTTGGCCTTGGTTGCTGGCTGCAAGCTGGCGCAGGCGCAGGATGTGGAGTACTGCGTCGATAGCGTTGCCGAGTTGGAAGATGCGGTCATGGCAGCAACGGTGTCAAATCCCATTGTTTCCCGAGTGCTGGTGCGTGTCGAACAAGGCACCTACAACTTGAGCGGCAGTTTGGTGATGCGTTCTACGGCACAGTCGGCGCTGGTGCTGCGCGAGTCGCTGTCGATTCTGGGTGGCTACAGCAACGCCTGCGCGAGTCGCGCAATCAATGCCAGCAATACAGTGCTGCAAAACAACGGCAGCTTGCGGCTGAAATGGAATCACACGCGCGACCTAACGATTCAAGGCGTGCATTTTTCCAACTTCGATAATGCCATCGACTTCAGCAACCTCAATTTGAACGACACCGTGCAGCGCGTGGAACTATCGAACAATCGCTTTACCGCTGGCAATGGTGCGCTAACCATAGACGCGCAAGCTGGCAGCGATACCTCGCTGATCCTGTTCAAGAACAACCAGTTCTTCGCACGCTCGTCGGATGGGGAATGTGTGGTGCGTTTTCGCGGCGATCCTGACCTTGGCACCTCGGTGCGCCTGATCGCATCGAACAATACCTTGGCGGGCAACGGCAGCAGTGGTGACGCGATGTGTCTCAGTTATATTGATACGCCGGAGTTCTACAACAATGTGCTGCGCACCAACCCCGGTGATGACCTGCTCGGCTTGGGCAACAATGGCGCAGTGATCGCACGCAACAATTCGCGGCAATCCGTCAGCGGCCTGACCTTTCTCGTCGATCAGGACAACAACGCCTCAGACCCGCTGTTCGTAGACTACCCCTCCGGCGACTTGCGCTTGCAGGCGGCCTCACCGGCGGCCAACTCGGGGTATCCAACCGTGCCCTATGGCACCGGCAGTGTCGATGTCGCGGGCCAAACCCGTGCGCAGGGATTGGTGATTGATCGCGGTGCCCATGAAAGCTCGAACTCTGGCCTGTTTGTGTTGACCGTTACTTCGGCAGCGAACTCGGGTGCCGGTTCACTGCGCGAGGCGATCACTCAGGCCAACGCCACGCCCGGACCGAACGGCATCATTTTCAATATCCCCGGTGCGACTTGCCCAAAGATAATTACCGTGTCCACCGCGCTACCCGAAATCACTGAATCGTTGATCATCAATGCCGCCACGCAGCCAGGATCGCAGCCCAACACACTGGATCTGGGCTACAACGGCGAGCGCTGCGTCTTGCTGAAAGGAACCAGCGCGCTGTTTGGCTTGCACGTTCCCAGCAGCGCGCCCATCGGCACCACGCTCACCTTGGACTCGATGGCTTTCGG
>JANMSL010000101.1:0-3321 GCA_031389245.1 Lysobacterales bacterium
GGTGGGATGGCATCCGTGATATCGACGACCGCCTGCTCGAGCATGGCTTCGATCCTGCCGCACCGCAGATCCGCCGACTGCTGCGCCTGGTGCGCGAACTGCTCGGCTTTCCGCGCCACCTGTCGCAGCATGTCGGCGGCTTCGTGATCTCCGAGCACGCGTTGTCGAGTCTGGTTCCGGTCGAAAATGCGGCGATGCCTGACCGCACCATCATCCAGTGGGACAAGGACGACCTCGATGCCCTGGGTCTGCTCAAGGTCGATGTGCTGGCACTGGGCATGCTCACCTGCATCCGCCGCTGTTTTGATCTGATCGAGGACCTGCGTGGCTGGCGCTGGCAGCTGGCGACCATTCCGCACGGCGACGCGGCCACCTACTCGATGATCCAGAAGGCAGATACCGTGGGGGCATTCCAGATCGAATCGCGCGCACAGATGTCGATGTTGCCGCGGCTCAGACCGAAGAAGTTCTACGATCTCGTCATTCAAGTCGCCATCGTCCGGCCCGGCCCGATCCAGGGCAACATGGTGCATCCGTACCTGCGCCGCCGCAACGGCGATGAGCCGGTGGAATACCCGAATCAGGCGCTGCGGGCGGTACTTGAACGCACCCTGGGTATTCCGATTTTCCAGGAACAGGTGATGAAGCTGGTCATCGTCGCCGCCGACTTCACACCCGGAGAAGCCGACCACCTGCGACGCTCGATGGCGGCGTGGAAGCGCCACGGTGGCCTCGAGCATTTGCAGGCGCGTATCTTCGAGGGCATGCAGAAAAATGGTTACAGCCAGGCCTTTGCCGAACAGATCTTCGAGCAGATCAAGGGTTTCGGCAGCTATGGATTTCCCGAGTCGCACGCGGCGAGCTTCGCCCTGCTCGCCTATGCATCGAGCTGGCTGAAGTGCCACGAACCCGCCGCTTTCGCCTGCGCACTGTTCAATTCACAACCCATGGGGTTCTACAGCAACGGCCAGATCATGCAGGACGCGCGTCGTCATGGCATCGAAGTGCTGCCGGTGGATATACGTTTCAGCAACTGGGACTCATCGCTGGAACGGACACCGCGATCGACTGTTGCGCACCAGCCCATGCACGCGGACGCAGCGGGTCGGCAACAGCCCACGCCGAGCACCACGGGCATGCCGTTACCGCAACCGGCCATTCGTCTGGGCCTGCGCGAGATCCGCGGCATGCGCGAAGCCCCGGGTTTGCGCATCATGAGCGCGCGCGCGAACGCCGCATTCGACAGCCTGCACGATCTGACCGAGCGCGCCGACCTGGATCGCTTCGATCTGGATCGGCTTGCTGAGGGCGGGGCGCTGCGCGCGCTTGGCGGCCACCGACATCGCGCGCGCTGGCAGGTACATGGCGTCGAACGCATGCCGGAAGTGCTCAACGGCAGCGTCATCCACGAATCGTCAGTACAGTTGCGCCCGCCCGATGCCGCCGCCGATGTTCAATACGACTATGCCGCGCTGGGCTACACCCTGGGCGCGCATCCACTCAAGCTGCTGCGTGGGGTGCTCAAGCGCAAGCACGCACTGCGCAGCGACGAATTGCTGGCAAGCGCCAACGGTGCTCAGGTGCGCAGCGTCGGACTGGTCACCATGCGACAGCGACCCAGCACGGCATCGGGCGTCACTTTCGTCACGCTTGAGGACGAATCCGGCTGGATCAATGTCGTGGTCTGGTCGCATGTCTACGAACGCCAGCGTCGCGTGTTGCTGGAGTCGCGACTGCTCGCCATCGACGGCGAGGTACAAAAGGCCGAGGGCGTGACCCACCTGATCGCCCATCGACTGCACAACTGGAACGAGCTGCTCGCTCAGCTGGATACGCGATCGCGCGACTTCCGTTGATGCTCAACCGCGACCCAAGTCAACACGCCCTCGTTGTGCGACCCAGACCACGGCAGTGGGCCGCAGCGATTGGCTATGATGACGCATACAAACCGCGACATCAGCGCGAAGGTAAAACCCATGCGATGCATTTTTCTTGCCCGTTATCCGTTGATTGCGATGTCGTTGATTGCGATGCCGCTCGCCGCCGTCGATCCGTTCCATGCGCCCGCGCTACCCAGCGGCAGCGTCGACGTCACCCTGCACGCCACCGAGGTGGTGATCGCCAACACACCGGTCGTCGCCGGCTTCGGCATGCCGTTTCCGCGCGGCTCGATCACCGCGGCGGGTCTGGCCAATCTGCGCGTCATGTCGGCCGGCGTCGAAATACCCGCCTATGTGATTGAACTCACGCCGTGGCGACACCGCAGCAACGTCGCGATCGATGGACAGTCGGTGCGCGTCGCCTTGGTCCAGGTCGAGGTTGCGTTCGCCAATACTGCGTTGCCCAAAACCATCACCGTCGAATGGGGCGGGCCGGCACGCACACTGAATCGCCCCACGCGCGCAGTGCGCGCCACCACTTGGCACCAGGTCACCAGCGGCAGCTTTGTCGCAGTCGACAATGTGTTCGAGCCGAATGTGCTGGCGCAATTGCCAGCGGACTGGCTGAGCCGCGGCACGCTGCGCACCAGTCGAACGCTGCCGTTCGATGCCAGCAATGGCGCAGCGCGCGACGATCCGGCGACAATGGATGCAATCACCACCTGGCCAGGCACGCAGGAAGCCGAGCGCGCACTGAAGAACAATTTCTACACCACCATCAATCAGGACGACCCGCTGGTCACCACCCTGATCGCATACAAGACGACGCGCGAGCCCTGGCTGTACGACCGATCCGCAACCATGTTCACGCTGTACTTGCGTTCCGGCTCGGTGAAGGCGTTGCGCGAGGCATTGCGCAGCACCGATTTCTATCGCACCAAATTGACCGGCGCCGGTGCATTCACCATCGAGGCCGGTGATTCCAAATACTCGTACAACGAATCCCTCGCCTATGCCTTTTGGTCCACCGGCGACGCGACTTTCCTGCCTGCCATCAGCGCCACCGCGAATCAACACAACGGCACCGTGCACGTGTGGACACCGCAGGTGAATTTCTGGACCGAGCGCGGCGCCGCTTTCAAGTTGATGGCGCACGCCATCGACTACGAAGTCACCGGCGCCATTGCGCGCCGTGACAGCGTCAACGCCGTCATCCAGGGCCTGGTCGATCACCAGAACGGAGCGGCGCTGCCGATACCCGCGCAAGGCCGCATCGATGGCGGCTGGTATCACACCGGCGACCAGCACGATCCCACTGAAATGCCGGCGGCGTTGTACGGCGCATCATCGTGGATGACGGCACTGCTCAGCGATGCGTTGCGCCGCGCCTACGCCACCGCCGAAGACCTGCCCACCGCACACATGATCCGCCGCAGTGGCA